>DVIY01000113.1 GCA_018710915.1 Candidatus Gallacutalibacter pullistercoris | reverse complement strand
CAATTCCAGAATGGTGTCATTCAGTTTTTCATGATCGATCAGCGTGTCGTCAAAAACAATATCGTAACAGGTCCGGTTCAAAGCAAGCGTGTTGCCGTCCTGATCAAGAATTTCGCCGCGTGTAGCGGTGAGCTTGATATAAGAAGACGAGGTGGTGTTGGAAAGATCATAATATTCCTGTCCGTCTACGATCTGCCACTGGAACAACCGCAGCGCAAAGGCGCTGAAAATTCCCAGCAAAATCAAAGCACAGACAACGTAACGGCCATATCCAAAGAATTTTTTCAAGGGGAAGTCCTCCTTTCCGAGGGGCAGAAGCGGCGATCATTCCGCCGGCTGAATCAGCATGGCAAAAGCACGGTTGAAGTAGAAGGTAATGGGGGTAAGAATCAAAGAATAGGCAATACGAGGCAAATAATGATATACCAGTGCATACATAGGTTCTTCATATTCGTACAGCACATAATAAAATACCCATTGCAGCAGCACGACGAGCGTTAGAGCAATGATATTGATGAGAAAAGAAGTGAGCAGATTGGCTCGCAGCAGATTGGCACACAGAGCACTGATCAGATAACAGGAAACCCCCAGCATAATTCCGTGGAATCCCAGTGCATCTCCAATTCCGAAGTCGATCAGCAGCCCGCCAAAAATACCAAATGCCATGGCGGGGACTTCGGGTTCAAACATGGCGATTGCCAGAACAGCAGGGATAATCAAAATTGGACGCGCGCCCAATAAGGGGGGAAGAAGCCCCGGGGTCTGCTGCAGCATGTACAGAATCAGCAGCTCCAATGCATAGGCAAAATAGCGAATAAAACGATATCGGTTTTCCATTTAATCGCCCTCCGGGGAAGGGGAGGGACTGGCGGTAGCATCCTGGTCTTTTTGTTCTGTAATGGCGATCTCGCCTTTTCCCTCAAAATCAGTCAGGACAAAAACGTCCCGTACATTTTTGATGTCAACAAAGGGTTCGACCAGCGCATATTGAGAAACACCGCTGTCCTCATAAAGAACTTCTTTGACGGTACCAATCAGCAAATCTTTTGGGTACATACCCGAAAGGCCGGTCGTGGTGATAATATCCCCAGCCTCTACTTTGTTTTCAGAGGTCAGATATGCTAATTTAATCAATCCTTCATCAGCCAGCGTGATGTCACACCCGGTCACGCCGGTATCACGGCTTTTCTTGGCAATGGCGCCAATTTTCGTGTTGGGAGAAAATAACGTTGTCACCTGGCTGGAAGTCGCATAGACTTCTGAAACCCAACCGACTACGCCATCACCTGTAATCACAGGGTCGTTTTTTGAAACACCATTCAAAGAGCCCTGGTCAATGGAAAAGCCATAGAAAACATCGTTCGGGTCACGGCCAATTACAGTCGCGGGCAGCATCTGGTAATCGCGGTTTTCTTCCTTTAATTCCAAAACCGTGCGGAATTGTTCATTTTCCTGCTTAATCTGATAATAATCTACCAGCTGTTCACGCAGCTTGGTGATCTCTTCTTTAAGCGCGTTGTTTTCAGCTTGCAATTCGTCTGCATTCAATGTGAGCTGGTCTGCCAGAACGGCGGCGTTTGTGGTAACGCCGGTACTGATTTTCTGCATGGGCGAGGAGAGAAAGCCCAGTAAATTGGCGGTAATAGAGCTGCCAACGCTGTTGGTATACAGCAACAACCCCAGCAAAACAAAGACTGAGGCTACGAGAACCTTAAAACTTCTCGTATGGAAAAAATCTTTCAATCAAAACGCCTCCTTGAGGAATCGGACGGCCGGTAAAACAGAAGGGACCGGCGCTCTTCCCATACAGGAAGAGCGGCAGCCCCTGCGATTTATCGATTTGTAAAGCGGGATATCGGGAAACGCCATCAGGCCGGGGAGCTGCCGGCAATCAGCGGCGGTTGGCCTTATAGTATTCCCGAGGCATGACAATTTCCAGCCGCTTGCCGGTACCATCTACCACACAGTCAAGCGGACGCTCTGCTACATGTACAGGCATACCGGTTTCCTGACCTACCAGCAGATCAAGGCCGCGCAGCAAAGCACCGCCGCCAGTCAGCATAATGCCGTGGTCAATTACGTCGGCAGACAGCTCGGGGGGCGTTTTCTCCAGGGTGCTCTTGATGGCGTCGACAATTGTCACCAGCGGATCAGCCAGTGCATCACGAACCTCATCAGCATGAATGGTCACATTTTTGGGCAGGCCGTCTACCAGGTTGCGGCCCTTAATATCCATGGTAACGTTCTCCATGTCTTCGGTGGGATAAGCGGAGCCGATCTTGATTTTGATATCCTCGGCAGTGCGCTCACCGATGAGCAGGTTATACTTCTTTTTCACATAGGAGATAATGGATTCGTCAAATTTGTCGCCGGCTACGCGCACCGAGCAGGAAGTAACGATATCACCCAGAGAGATAATGGCAACCTCAGCAGTACCGCCGCCGATATCAACGACCATGCTGCCGGTGGGCTCTGCAACGGGCAAACCAGCGCCGATTGCAGCTGCCATGGGCTCTTCAATCAGTTCCACTTCTTTGGCGCCTGCCTGGCGGGCAGCATCTTCCACAGCGCGGCGTTCCACTTCGGTAACACCAGAGGGGATGCAGACAACCACGCGGGGGCGGCTGAAGGAATTGGACTTAATCGCTTTGCGGATAAAATGCTTCAGCATGGTAGCTGTTACATCAAAGTCAGCAATTACGCCGTCTTTCAGGGGACGGACTGCCACAATGGAGCCGGGGGTACGGCCAATCATTTCTTTTGCCTGTGTACCCACAGCCAGAACCTCTTCAGAACGGATATCCACCGCAACAACAGAAGGTTCGCGCATAACAATGCCTTTACCCTTCATGAATACGAGTGTATTTGCAGTACCGAGATCAATACCGATATCTTTTGAAAACATTAAGAAATTCCCCTTTCCTTCATCAACCTGTATCCACAGTAAAATTACAGTCAAAACTTCAAAAGCAGCACAGCTTTCCAACAAGATTTATCGATAGAAAACCGCTGTAGCATCAGCCTTTATTATACCCCTTTTGCGCCTTTTTCTCAACAGGAAACTTCGTGGCAAAAGAGGTTTTATGTAAATTTTATCATATTTCACAGCCTTGCGGAATATCAAAAAAAAATTATAGACAGACTGTCCCGCAAAAGCATCATTTTCGTAACATGCAGATGAATGAATTTTGAACTCAAATGATTAAATACCGCGCCCAGTAGAGCCAAAGCCGCCAGCACCGCGCTGTGTATCATCCAGTTCCTGCGTTTCGAGTACTTTGGGCAGCAATACCGGGTGCAGTACCAGCTGCGCAATTCTCTCACCGGGATGGATTGTATACGGTTCAGACGAAAAATTGCACAGCCCTACGTGAATTTCGCCGCGGTAATCGCTGTCAATTACGCCGACACCATTGGAGAGCGCGATACCGTGTTTAACGCCCAAACTGCTGCGGGCATAGATCATTCCGGCAGCCCCTTGCGGGATAGCTGCCGCGATGCCGGTAGGGATTAAAATCCGGCTGCCGGGCGCCAGTGTGATGGGCTCCTCTATGCAGGCGCTCAAGTCCATTCCGGCGCTGCCGCTGGTGGCACGCACAGGTAAAACAGCCTGCGGACGCAGGCGCTTGCAGTATAAAATAACGGAATTTTCCATTTTGCTATCCTTTCTGAAAATACATGGAATTTAACTTTTCACAGAGTTTTTAACACTTTCAACAGAGTTTTCAACATTGCTCCCAGCCCCGGTAATACAGGCCGCGAGTGTAGTGTTGCTGCGGTTTTTCGCCAGCAAGAAAGCCTTGAATGACCCACTTTATTTCAACAGAACTTTCCACAGTGAAACGCAAAACGACAAAGTCCTGGCCGTGAATTTCCCTTTTTCGATCACTGAGAGAAAGCGGAACACTATTGAGAATTTCTGTGTATCGATAGCCGGATGTCCGGGTACACTGAACCGGGAAAGACGCGTCTTTGCGATCGCGCAGCAGGGGCGGTTCCTGACAGTTCAAACAGCCACGAGGAGAATTGGCAGCAGGGCAGTTGCGGCAGAGCATAACCGGCAGTCTTCCCCAGGCAATGATTCCGCGGGAGATTTCTCCGCCAAGTGATGCACACTGCGGGAGCGTCAGCTCAAACGAAAGCTCTGCGGAAGCAAAATGCAGGTCTTCTAACCAATGAAGGGCTGCGGTGTTGGTAATGTTCAGAGAGAATCCGGCGTGAAGTTTTGCGCCCAGTTCGCGAGCCACTGCTACAGCACCTAAATTACCGCACCATGCATCGGTAATACCCGCCTGCAATCGTTCAGAGAGCAGCTTTTTCACATGTTCTTCCCCGCCGAAAAACGCACGGGGAAGAGCCAGCCCTACAGGATAGCCTTCCTCTTTTAAGCGCAATAATTCCGGCAGCGGCGTATGCAGCGGAAGCCAGATTTTTTCAAAGTTTTTGGTTTCTTCGCAAACCTGTTCCGGACGGGTAAAAAAGGCGCGCAGAGTAGGGGCATGCTGCGGCACATGAGGGGTTTCCTCCAAAGATGGCATGGAGAATGAAAAAGGCTTGTGATGGGAACGCTGTTCCAGCAGCTTTTCCAAAGCATCACGGCGCAAACGGTTTAACAGAGAAATCGGGACGGAAAGCCTTTCATCCAGTTCGCAGTCAACCTGCCGGCACAGAAAAGGCGTGCCGCCGGTTTTTTGCAGCTGTGCAATGCAGCGTTCGCGGTCTACTGGGCGGTTGATTGCCGGCTGCGGCATGGTATCACTGATGCTGTCCGCGCGGTTTCCATCTTCGTCCTGTACAGACAGCATGACCGGTTGTCCAGCTTGGATGCGCAGCAGAAAAGAAATGGGAATACGGGAGCGTTCCTCTCGATATAATCCATGCAGGCGGGCAAATACTGCTGAAGTGGCCCCGGTTACATCTTCTTTGGTGCGGGTTCCGAACATGTCAACCCCAAGCTTGCCGTCCGGATAGCCGCTGGTAAAACCCGAGCGGGAAAATACAGATTCGAGATCGGAAAGCAGCATAGGGTCTGCAGGAAGGCCGTCGGCCGATTCACGGCAGGCAGCGGTAGCGGCCGCCACATACTCCGGACGCTTCATTCGCCCTTCGATTTTGGCTGAGCATACGCCTGCGCGGCGAAGTTCTTCCATACGGGTAATCATCGAGAGATCCCGCAGGCTCAGGTCATGGCCGGTGCCGCCGGGTGCTGTAAAAGGCAGCCGGCAGGTCTGTGCACACATGCCCCTGTTGCCGCTTCTTCCACCCAAAAGGGCGCTGAAATAGCACTGCCCCGAAACAGACATGCACAAGGCTCCATGGACAAAAGCCTCTAATTCAACTGGGCAGGCGTCGGAGATTTCACGCATTTCAGAGAGAGAGAGTTCCCGGGCCAGAACGACACGCTCCATTCCCTGTTCATACAGGAATTTGCTTCCGCCTGGGGTGTGGATGCTCATCTGTGTAGAGGCGTGAACCGGCAGCTTGGGTGCAGCCTGCCGAATCAACCTGAACAGGCCGAGATCCTGCACCAGCAGGGCGTCTACAGGAAGAGAGCAGGCAAACTGTAAAAATTCCAGGGCCGCAGGCAGTTCATCCTGCCGCATCAGTGTATTGACGGTCAGATATACTTTTACGCCGCGTCCATGGCAATATTCGACTGCCTGGCGCAGCTGGTCATTGGTAAAATTTTTGGCAGATGCACGGGCGCTGAAAGCGTTTCCGCCCAGATATACTGCATCTGCACCGGAACGCACAGCGGCTTCCAGCGATTCTGGAGAACCGGCAGGGGAAAGGACTTCAACAGAAGTGGGAAGGGACATGCAAAATTTCCTTTCTGCAAAATAATTGAGAAAAAGGGCTGCCGGATGCACGGCAGCCCCGGTTTTCGGGTAAGTCAGCATAAAGTGAATCAGGTATCTTTTCCGGGCTTTTCAAAAAAACTCATAAAGCCCTCCTGTTCAGGCGCAATCGTGGGTTTTAGAGGATTGGAAAAACTTCCTTTCTGCACCGTTTGCGGAGCGGGACGCTGTACCGGAATCGCTTCGGGCGCCTGTTCAGAAGTTTTGCGCTCCTTTTCTGCCAGGCGGTCACGCAGCGTCTGAATTTCTTTTTTCATCCGCTCGATTTCCCGGCGGGCCTCCTCAGCTTCTACTCGTGCACGGGAAGAATCCTCCAGATAATCTTTGATCTGGGAACGCAGGTTATCGGCGGAAGCCGCTGCTTTATGAGAACTGTCACAGAAATTCAGGGCTGCAATTACAGCGGCGAGAGTCAGAGAAGCCCGTTCGTTCTGGCGAGTAATGGAAATCATGGCATCTTCAACTTCTTGGCCCACAGAGAGAACGTATTCTTTGTCGTCTTCTGAAATCAAACTGCATGAGATGCCGCAAATGGTCAGTTTGACTTTATTTTTGCTCATAAATTCGGCTCCTTTCTTGCAGTGCGCTTTATCTTTCATTATACGTCATTTTGCCCTGATAAGGAAGAGGAAAGAAGATAAAAAATCATTAAAAAAAGAATTTTGTTTGATATACAAAATAATTATCAGAAGGAAAAGAAAAACCGACGGGTTTTCCTCTGAAACGTGGAATTATGTATAATATGCACAATAATATACCTGGAATTTCCCCGCCATGTTTTTATGCCATTTGCTGAAAGAAAACTTAAAAAACCGCACTGGGAAGCCATTTATTCATCATTCTTACAAATGTGTCCGGATAATCGCCAACCTCTTGTATCATGGCCGATTTTGTTATATAATAACAATCATAAAGAATGGAGTACAGCCGTGTCATATTATCTTTATGTATATGGCCTTTTCATCAGGATGAGGTTTCGCCGGAGAATCGGAACCCCAAAGGCCAAAAGCTGTACGGCGATTCTGTGCGTTGGTGATTCCCTGTCCATTGGAATAACCCGTTTATCAAAATTATTTGGAGGTCTAGATGGTTATGAATTATAATCTGTCCGTACCACAGATCGAATCCCTGATTAAAGAAAAGCTTTCTCATAATTTTGGAGTAAGCCCCGAAAATGCTACTGATGAGCAGTACTATAAGGCAGTTGCGCTGATTTTGCGTGACCTGATGGTTCGCGGCCGCAACGAGTGCAAGGAAAAGGCCGAAAAAACCGGTACCAAAAAGATTTATTATCTCTGCATGGAGTTCCTGCTGGGCCGCTCCCTGCGCAATAACCTGTGCAACCTGCACCTGGAAGAGCCTTTCCGCAAGGCTTTGGCCAACATGGATATTAAACTGGATGCCCTGTATGAACAGGAACCCGATGCCGGTTTGGGCAACGGTGGTCTGGGCCGTCTGGCTGCCTGCTTTATGGATGGCCTGGCTTCTCAGGGATATTATGCCATGGGATATTCCCTGCGCTATGAGTACGGTATTTTCCGTCAGAAGCTGGTGGATGGCTGGCAGACTGAGCTGCCCGATTTCTGGCTGCCCGGTGGCCGCGTATGGATGCAGGAAGTGCCCGAAAAGTCTGTAGAGGTTCACTTCAACGGCCATATCGAGGAATACTGGAATAATCAGTATCACATTGTCAACCATAAGGATTATACCAAGGTCACTGCAATCCCTTATGACCTGTATATTGCCGGCAATGACGGCAAGGGCATCAGCGTGCTGCGTATTTGGAAGGCTCAGACCGATGAGTTCGATATGAAGCTTTTCAATGGCGGTAACTATATGCGCGCTATGGAGCAGAACGCCATGGCAGAAGTTATTACCAAGGTCCTGTATCCGGAGGATAACCATGTAGAGGGCAAGGGCCTGCGCCTGATGCAGCAGTACTTCCTGGTTTCCGCTACCATTCAGGATATTATTCGCCGTCATCTGTTCAGCAATCAGTCCCTGGATAACCTGCCGGAGCTGGCTGCTATCCATCTGAACGATACCCATCCTGTGCTGGCAATCCCCGAAATGATGCGCATTATGCTGGATGAGTGCGGATATGGCTGGGACGATGCCTGGAACATTGTCACCCGTACCATTGCTTATACCAACCATACCGTTATGAGCGAGGCACTGGAGTGCTGGGGTGTGGATATGTTCAAAATGTATCTGCCCCGTATCTATCAGATCGTGGAGGAAATCAACCGCCGGTTCTGTGCTGATATGCATGCCCGCGGCGTGGATGGCTATAAAGTAGGCCGCATGGCTCCGCTGAATGACGGCTATGTAAAGATGGCCAATCTGGCAGTTATCAGCAGCCATTCTGTCAACGGTGTTTCCCAGCTGCACAGCGATATCCTGAAAGATTCCGTTTTTAACGATTTTTATACCGAGATGCCCCACAAGTTCAAGAACGTCACCAACGGCATTGCACATCGCCGTTGGCTGAACCAGTCCAACCCGGAGCTGGCTTCGCTGCTGGATGAGCTGATCGGTACCGGCTATACCACAGACGCCAATGAGCTCGAGAAGCTGCTGAAGTATAAGGATGATGCAGCAGTTCTGGCTCGGATGCAGAAGATTAAGCACGACAACAAAGTGCGTCTGGCAGAGTATGTATCCAAGAACTGCGGCGTGAAGGTGAACCCCGACTCCATCTTTGACGTGCAGGTTAAGCGTATGCACGAGTATAAGCGCCAGCATATGAATGCACTGCATATTCTGGCAACTTATCAGTGGCTGCGCGATAACCCCAACGCAGACTATACCCCTCACACCTATTTCTTTGGTGCAAAGAGTGCCCCCGGTTACTATTTCGCCAAGCAGATGATCCGGATGATCTATGCATTGTCTCAGGTTATCAACAATGATCCCCGTGTGAAGGATAAGCTGAAGGTCGTCTTCATGGAGAACTACTGTGTGTCGCTGGCTGAGCTGATGATCCCTGCTGCTGAAATCAGCGAGCAGATCTCTCTGGCCGGTACAGAGGCTTCCGGCACTTCCAACATGAAGTTTATGATCAACTCTGCAGTTACCATGGGTACGCTGGATGGTGCAAACGTGGAAATTCACGAAGCTGTGGGTGATGAAAATATTTTCCTGTTTGGTATGACCACTCCCGAGGTAAATACACTGAAGCAGAACGGATATCATCCTTATGAGTATATGAACAACAATCCTGTCATCCGCCGCGCTATGGAAGAACTCCAGCGTGGATTTGGCGGGGTGGACTTCAAAGATATCTACAACTCCCTGTCCAAGGTTGACCCCTATATGGTGCTGGCTGATTTTGAATCTTATTCTCAGATACAGCAGTATGCAGCCCGTGTGTATGGCGATCAGCGCCGTTGGAACCAGATGGGTCTGGTGAATACCGCTATGGCCGGCCGCTTTGCAGCTGACCGTGCGATCCGTGAATATGCCGACAACATCTGGCACGCAAAGCCTGTCCCGGAAAATGTTTCTGTAAAGCCGGCCAAAAAGGCTGCTGCCAACGTCTCCCTGATTGAGCGCCAGAGATAATCTCAGAATAAAACATTCAGTACGGGCGGAGGCTTCTTCGGCACAGGTTGCCGGGGAGGTCCGCCCGGCTTTTTCTGTAAGAAAAGTTCTATGAAGTACCGGCAGGATACTTTTCAATGCAAAGAAAGAAAAGAATTTTTGTAAAGGAGCAGGTTCGTATGTTTCATTCCAGAAACCCTCAATATCGATCTCCTACCGGTGCAGTGGCGGCCGGAACCAATGTGCATTTCAAGATCAGCATGGATCGGGACTTGCGCTGCTCTGCGGCGGCGCTGTTGATTTCAGATATTGCCGGAAAAGTAGAAAGATACGGGATGTTCTGGTGTGGAATGAACGGTGACCATGCGGAATGGTGGGAATGTGACTATAAACCGGAAACCGCTGGGCTGCGTTTTTACTGGTTTGAGGTGGATACCTGGCGCGGACGGATTTCGCTGAACCGGACTTATGGAGGAGACGGAATTCTATATGGAAAAGACCGCTGGCAGCTGACTGTATATGAAAAAGAAGATAAAGCGGCCGATTGGCTTGCCGGTGGAATTATGTATCAGATTTTTCCTGACCGGTTTTTCTGTTCCGGAGAAAAGAAAGAAAACGTGCCAGATGACCGAAAAATGCATGAAAACTGGGAAGAAATTCCGCAGTGGTGGCCCGATGAAAGCGGGGAAATTACCAACCAGGACTATTTTGGCGGTGACCTGAAAGGAATTGAGCAGAAGCTGGATTATCTGGAATCGTTGGGCGTTACCTGTCTGTATTTAAACCCGATTTTTGAAGCACATTCCAACCATCGTTACAATACGGCAGATTATTCCCGGATTGATCCGCTCCTCGGTACAGAAGAAGATTTTCGAAGTCTGTGTCAGGCGGCCGAAAAGCATGGCATGCGAATTCTTCTGGACGGTGTATTCAGCCATACAGGCAGCGACAGTATCTACTTTAACCGTGAGGGAAGATACCACTCAGAGGGCGCTTATAACTCACAGCATTCGCCTTTCCATTCCTGGTATACCTTCCGTCGTTGGCCCAATGATTACGAGTGTTGGTGGAACTTTGACACACTTCCCAATGTCAATGAAACCAATGAAACGTATATGCGTTACATCAACGGTAAAAACGGCATCATTCGAAAATGGCTGCGTGCAGGTGCAGCGGGATGGCGCCTGGATGTTGCAGATGAATTGCCTGATGAGTTCCTGGATGCTTTGGCAAAGGCTGCGAAAGCCGAAAAACCCGATGCTATTGTGCTGGGAGAGGTTTGGGAAGATGCTTCCAATAAATGTGCGTATGGGCAGCATCGCCGGTACCTGCTGGGCGGGCAGCTGGACAGTGTCATGAATTATCCCTTCCGCGATGCGATTTTGGGTTTCCTGACAGGCGCCAATCCGGCGGATATGATGGAATGTATCATGAATATTCTGGAAAATTACCCACCGCAAACCATTCATAGCCTGATGAATCATATAGGTACCCATGATACAGAGCGTGCACTGACAGTGCTGGCAGGTAAACCTCTGAAACAGCATGGACGCGAGTGGCAGAGCCGTCATAAGCTCAATGCAGAACAGAGGGAACGCGGCCTCAAGCTGCTGCGGCTGGCCTCACTTCTGCAATATACGCTTCCCGGCGTTCCGTGCCTGTATTATGGCGATGAAGTCGGGATGGAAGGCTATCGCGATCCTTTTAACCGGGGAACCTATCCTTGGGGAAAAGAAGATCAGGAACTGCTGGAATGGTATCGCACACTTGGCAAAATTCGAAAGTCATGCCCGGTTCTGGAAGAAGGCGGTATGGTGCCATATTTGGCGGAAAAGGAATGTTTTTCCTTTATGCGTCTGGGAAAAGGCCATGCTTTGCTGGTATCGGTAAACCGTTCCGGCTGGGATCAGGGGCTGCATATTCCGTATGAATGGCATCAGGTGACCCCGCTTTTGGGCCCAGCTCCAGAAAATGAATGGCTCCATTTGCCGCCCTACGGATATAGCCTGCTGTTATTGGGTGCTTCGCCTGAGGAGGACGGAGAATGAGTTCTTTTCTGCAGGCGTTTTCTGCGGCTTTGTCTGGATGGAAGGTTGAGCCTATTGGAGAAAACAATCTGGAAGATGCTCTTCAGGTAATGGAGAGCAATGTTTCCGGGTATTATGCGGTGACAGGAGAGGCCTTCCCGGATATCAAAAATATTCGGGAAGATATCACTGCGCTTCCGCCCGGACGCACACTGGCAGATAAAAATTTTCTGTTATTGTTTTACCAGAGGAGACCTGCCGCTGTCATTGATTATGTGGAAGGGTACCCGGATGAGACAACCGGTTATATTGGCCTTTTTATGCTGCACGCCGATATCCATCGGAGAGGGCTGGGAATACAGCTGATGAAGGCGCTTGAAATATGCGCCGCAGAAACAGGAAAAAATCGGATAGAGCTCGGCTGTTATCAGACGAATGAAACGGGGAAAGGCTTCTGGAAATCAATGGGTTTTCGGGAGCTGCGTCGTTGTAAACGTGAAGGTGCAGACGGTATTTCCCGCATATTGCTGGTGCTGGAAAAAGAAATTCAATAAAAAAGTATTTTTTTGAAAAAAATGGTTGACAAACAAGAATCTTTGAGCTATAATAATGAAGCTGTTTCGAGCAGCACATGCGTTGGTAGCTCAGCTGGATAGAGTGTCTGACTACGAATCAGAAGGTCAGGGGTTCGAGTCCCTTCCAGCGCGCCAGGAAAAAGGCATCTGTGAAAACAGATGCCTTTTTTGTTTTATGCCAATATGAGGGACTCGAACCCTGAGAGGGTGAGCAGCGTAAAAAATGTGCCGGTGACACATTTTTAGCTGCGAAGTCCGCAGCGGCTATGCCGCAAGGACGGGAAGAGCGTAAACGGTGCTTCCGTCCCTTCCAGCGCGCCAGGAAAAAGGCATCTGTGAAAACAGATGCCTTTTTCTATTTTTCCCTTGACTTTGACGCCGCGTCAACGTGTATACTGAAATTGTTCAAAGAAAAAGGGGGAAAGAATATGCAGCTGCAAACCATAAGCCAGGTTTCCAGAGAATTCAATATTTCAACGCGTACTTTACGGTACTATGAGCAGATAGGGTTGATTACCCCTGCGAAAAAAGAACAGGAATTTTGCCGCATGTATGATTCAGATACGCTTCTTCGTCTGCGGCAGATTCTGATTTTGCGAAAGATTCGAATTCCGCTGAAGCAGATTGCAGAAATTATAAACCGTTGTGATGTACAGGCGGCAATTGAAATTTTTGAAGAGAACTTGCAGGGTGTGGAGAACGAAATCAACGCCCTCTCTGAGATTAGGGAAACGATTCAAGCATTTCTTGACCGCTTGGCGCCCGGAAATACGCAGGCAGCCTTTTTAAAAGATGAAGACCTCCTCGAAATTGCGGACTCTCTTACTCTGTCCAATCAGGTTGTTTTGCAAAAGCCCCATTCAAAAATGGTTTGCTCTATAGATTTGCCTCGAGTAAGGCTTTCAGATCGGGATGTCCGGATTATCTATCTTCCTCCTTCAGCAGTGGCTTCTTATCAGCATATTGGCGATGAACCGGAAATGCATGCAAACCAGATGATAGATACTTT
This sequence comes from Candidatus Gallacutalibacter pullistercoris, assembly GCA_018710915.1. GTDB lineage: Bacteria > Bacillota > Clostridia > Oscillospirales > Acutalibacteraceae > Heritagella_A > Heritagella_A pullistercoris. The sequence goes on along the minus strand of DVIY01000113.1, from coordinate 8,279 downwards.
TGTGAGGAATTCCGATCTTGTCAATCGCAAGCCTGATTTGCGCCACTATGGATTTAACGCGCCCAATCCTGATGAAACCGGATACCACGGATACGAGACGTGGGTCACCATTCCGGATGATATGGAAGTATGCGAACCGCTGGTGAAAAAATATTTTGAAGGCGGTCTGTATGCAGCACATACCATTCCTTTCGGAGCATTTGAAGAGTGGGAAATGCTGGATGAATGGGTAAATCACAGTGAAAAATATAAGAGCAATACCGGAGAAAAAGGGCCGGAGTGTATGTTCGGACTTTTGGAAGAACATTTGAATTACAAAAATCATGTGTTTTTAGAGAATACAGAACCTGAAGATTTACAGCTGGATTTGTTATATCCGATTCAACTGAAATAAACGGATGTCTCCCGATACTTTCGTGTCAGGGAGACATCCTTTTTTACCTTGAAGGGATATGCTGATTATGCTATGATTTGGCTATAACAGGGATACAAAAACCTGTTAAATGGGAAAATGGAGTTGATTGTAAAATGGCAGAAAAAATGGATCGGAATAATCCCTGGTATCGGGATGACGATGAATCGATTCTGGAGGTTTATGATGTAGAAACCGGGAAAACAGAGGTACTGTTTGAATTCGATTATCTGATCGAAGCACCAAACTGGTCTCCGGACGGCAAATTTTTGACCTATAACAGCAATGGCCGAATTTTTCGCTTTGACCTCGCTACCAAAGAGAGCACAGAAGTTTTTACTGACTTTGTCACCAACTGTAATAATGACCATGTGCTTTCGGCTGATGGAACACAGATTGCCGTGAGCCATGGCACAAAAGAGGATGGAAAATCGCGTATTTACACGGTACCGCTGACGGGTGGCGTGCCGAGGCTCATCACCCCTCTGGCTCCGAGCTATCTGCACGGCTGGTCTCCGGACGGCAAAACACTGGCTTACTGCGCAGAGAGAAACGGAGAATTTGATATTTATACCATCCCGGCAGAAGGTGGAGAGGAAACCCGCCTGACAGACGCTCCTGGTTTGAATGACGGGCCGGAATATGACAGTGCAGGGGAGTATATCTGGTTCAATTCGGTGCGTACCGGCCTGATGCAGGCATGGCGCATGAAGGCAGACGGCTCTGAACAGACGCAGATGACCTTTGATGAAAACTGGAACACCTGGTTCCCGCATATTTCCCCCGACCGCAAGCAGGTGGTTATGCTGGCTTATCGAAAAGGGGACGTAAAGCCGGGAGAACATGTTCCGCATAAAAATGTAGAGCTGCGCTTGATGAGCGCTGAGGGCGGAGAAGTGAAAACCATTGTGCAGCTGTTTGGCGGACAAGGTACAATCAATGTGAATTCCTGGTCACCGGACAGCAAAAAGTTTGCTTTTGTCCGCTATCGTATTCGTGAACATGAGGAGACCGAAGCGTAAAGGAGTTTATGATGCGTTTTGGAGGAATGATTTTCGAAAAATGGAACAGCCCGGAAGAATGGGCACAGGCCGCTCTGCGCGCAGGATATTCTGCGGTCTATTTTCCTGTGGATTATACGGCAGAACAAAAAGTGATTGATGGATACCAAAAGGCTGCACAGGAGGCTGACCTGGTAATCTGCGAAATTGGGGTCTGGAATAATACGCTGGAACGCGATGAAGCCAAACGGCAAGAGGCAATCAGCCGGGCCATTCACCAGCTGGAGCTGGCAGAATATGTGGGCGCCAACTGCTGCGTCAATATTGCCGGTTCTTACAATACGCAGTGGGACGGCCCGCACAGGGAAAATTTTACCCGGCATGCTTTTGATGAAATCGTGCGCACCACGCAGCGCATTATTGACGAAGTGAATCCGCAGAATACCGTTTACTCGCTTGAACCAATGCCGTGGATGTATCCCGATACGGCGGATTCTTATCTGGAGCTGATTCGCTGCATTGACCGTAAAGGCTTTGGCGCCCATATTGACCCCGTCAATGTGATTTGCAGCCCACAGCTGTACTACCGAAACGGGGAAGTCATTCAGGAATGGTTTGACAAGCTGGGCAGCCAGATTCGCAGCTGCCATGCCAAAGATATCATTTTAAGCGGAAAACTCACCGTCCATCTGGACGAATGCCGCCCAGGTCTGGGAGAGCTGGATTATGAAACCTATCTGAAATGCCTTTCCGGGCTGGATGACCGTATCTGTTTGATGCTGGAGCATATGACAGAAGAGTCGGACTATGTAGAAGCAACCAGATATCTGAAAGGATTGGCAGCGCGTCTAGGGCTGTGCCTTTAAATAATCATTCCGCCGTTTACGCCCAGAACCTGCCCCGTGATAAAAGAGGAGCGGGAAGAGGCCAGAAAAAGAGCGGCTTCGGCGATGTCTTCCGGTGTTCCCAGTATTTCCAAGGGTGTTTCTTCCCGTAAAACGTCCAGCGTTTCAGGGGTGAGGCTGCGGTTCATTTCTGTCTGAATGACACCCGGAGCAATACAGTTTACCCGGATGCCGGAAGGCCCGACTTCTTTCGCAAGTGCTTTTGTCAGGCCGATGACAGCGGCTTTTGCAGCAGAATAGTGCACTTCACAGGAAGCGCCTACCTGTCCCCACATGGAGCTGATGTTGATAATACATCCCGAATGGCGGCGAATCATGGCGGGAAGCGCACGGCGGCAGCAGAGAAATACGCCGGTTACATCGGTTCGGAAAAGTTCCTCCCAATCAGACAGCGTGAGATCGGTAAAGAGCTTTTGCTGGGCAATACCGGCGTTGTTGAGCAGAACTTCGATTTGTCCCAGTTCGCGTTCAGCTGTACAGAACAGGGCTTCTACCTGCTCCGGATCACCGATATCTGCGCCGATTGCCAATGCAGTCCCACCGTTTTGACGGATTTCTGCGGCCAGTGCTTCGGCCTTTTCACGGCTATTTCGGTAGTTAATGGCGACAGCCCAGCCCTCGCGGGCAAACAACCGCGCAGCGGCGGCACCAATGCCGCGCGATGCGCCGGTAATCAATGCAGTTTTCATGGAGAGAATCCCTTCCTATTTTTTACCCCAGATTGCCTGTCAGCAGCATAATAGCGGTCAATGCAGCTAACGGGGCGGTTTCGGTTCGAAGAATACGCGGGCCCAGCGTGGCGGTTTTAGCACCTTTTTCTGTAAGAAGCGCAACTTCACTGTCGTCGACGCCGCCTTCCGGGCCGATAAAGAAGGAGATGTGACCGGTTTCTCCGCAAATCACTTCCCGCAGAGGAGCTCCGCCGCCTTCATAAAAGAGCAGTACGGCTCCATCTGCAAAGGCGCGTTCGACAGCCTGTGAAAATCCCATGGGCGGCAATACCTTGGGTAGGGTACCGCGTCCGCTCTGTTTGGCGGCTTCGTCGGCAATTTTTTGCCAGCGGGCCGCCTTTTTTGCAGCGGATTTTTCGTCCGGACGGGAGACACAGCGGCGCATGGCCACCGGCACGATTTCTGCTGCACCGAGCTCCACTGCTTTTTGAACAATGGCATCCATCTTATCGCCTTTGGGAATTCCCTGATAGACGGTTACCCGTACCGTTGGTTCGCTGTGCGAAGGCAGCCGTTCCAGCACGCGTACCCATACCTCATCCCCTGAAAATCCGGTGATTTCGCACTGATAATCTGTTCCTTCTCCGTCACACAGCGTCAGAGAATCACCCGTCTTCATGCGCAGAGAGCGGGCAATATGACGTCCATCCTCGCCTGTGACAGAAGTTTCTTCGCCTGTAAAAGGCGGTACAAAAAAGCGGGGCATGAAAACACTCCTTTTACAATATTCCGGCGAAAAACAGGAGGGTATTCCACCGGGATTTTTTGTTTTCATTGTATCATATGCACTCTTCTTTCACAACCAATGCCCTGTTTGAGAGCCGAGAGATTGCGATAAATTGAGGGCACCGTGCAATTGCACGGTGCCCTCTTTGTGCCCCAGTTCTGTTCTTTCCTTTACAATTTCAATAAATGATTTAATTACAGGCTGTGGATTCCCTGCTCATCCGGGTCGTCAAAAATCAATCCCAGATAACGGGCGGCTTCCCGCAGAACAGCTTTATACTGGCCATATGCGCCGCCAACGTGGTGAATATACGGCCCGAAGATGAGTTTTTCTTCCCAGCGCTTCCAGTTGTCGGTTTCAAACCATACATAGGTACCGGTTGTTTCGGGGCCATCCACAGCGCGGCCTTCACCGGCGAACAGATAATACTTTCCGTCGATATCGTCAAAACGGCAGACGGTCAAATTGCCCTTTTTCAGCTCCCAGCGCTCCTGTCCGTTTACCAGACGTGCACAGGAATCAGGATGTTTCAGGGAATAGGGGAAGGGGCCACAGTGCCACAACAGCTCTGCATTGTCATTCTGCGGATGACGGATGGTCAGGTCTGCCAGGAATTCAGATTCCTTGCCCAGCAGGACACCGCGCAGCATTGCCATGGTGACAGCGCCATTGACGTCGGTTTCACAGGAAATGGGGTATCCTTCATCGGCAATTTCGCCCAATGCCATGCAAATCGGAACACCCAGAATCGGAGTTGCACTCCAGCATTCCATGGCTCCCGCGGTACAGTTGTTTTCGAGCATTAGCTGCTGTGCGGCAACTTTGACCGCAGCACAGCGCTCCACCTTCTCACGTTCCATCGAGCTGGTGTCGATTCGGGCAGTCATATCAGCCAGATAGCTGGTATAAGCCGGGTCATTTTCTTCTGCGAGTTTATCTGCACGGGCGGCAATCGCAGTGGGGGAAATCGGCACTACGGTGATGCCAAAACGGGTGGCAAGATCTGCTTCGTTGGCCATCACGCTCATAAAGGGTACCGGGCGTGCGCCAAATTTTGCGATGCGCAGGGTCTTTACGGTTTTTACAACAGAAACAACGCGGATAAAACGGTCAAATCCATTGCGGAAATCATCGCTTTCTGTCTCGCAGTTCCAGATGTAGCTGTATTTGACGCCGAAACGCTGCATGACCTTGGTACAGGCGAACATACCGCACTGGGTATCGCGTCCGCGGCCCTCGTCAGTGTTGGGACGTTCATCACGTGCGCCCCACATCAGCGTGGGAACCTTCATTGCGGCAGCAACACCGGCGGCACACTGCTCTTCACCAAAATCGCAGTGCGGGGTAAAGAGTGCGTCAATCCCGGCTTTGCGGAATTTTTCCACGACCAGAGGAATCCGGTCGGTCTGGAACAGAATCCCATTTTCGCACAGGTCATCAATATCTACAATCTCTACGACATCAGGATGGATGGAGCGGATGACCGCCATGAATTTATCCTTCTGCCGTTTCGCTTCTTCCATGCTCAAAAATCCGCGCTTAGTGGGCGCAACGCCCAGAATAATTTTCTGCTTATACATACTGCAATCCCCTTCCATAAAACGCGACGCGCTGATCGATTTCTGTATAGTCGATGACGCCGGTTTCCATAAATTTTCGAACTGTCTCCCGGTCTGGAATAGCGGCACGGCCGCCGATACGTGTGCATTTAATCGAAGAAACTGCGGTAGCCAGCCGGGCACATTCTTCCGCATTCAAGCCTTCCAGCATTCCAGCAAGATAAGCGCCGTGAAAAACATCTCCGCATCCTACAGTATCCACGACAGGTACTTCATATACCGGCAGACGGAAGTATCCTTCCGGGCCAACACCTGCACAGCCCTGTGCGCCCAATGTAAAGATGACGACAGACGGGCCTTTTTGCATCAGGCTGCGGCAGTTTTCTTCGTAATTCTGGTCGTGAAACAGCGTTTCGTAAACAAATTCCGAGCCGATAAAGACATCAATCAAACCAATGTTTTCAAGCAGTTCGGGCTGGTAGTGGTCGGCGTCGATCAGGACCTTCGCTCCGGCTGCCCGCGCAATCTTAGCAGCCTGCACGCAGGCAGGGGAACAGGTGGAAATGAACAGCCACTCACAGTCTTCCAGCAGCGAGCGGTCAAGCTCTTCCGGCTGATATGCTTTGGCAGTACCCTTTCGTCCCAGAATACTCCGTCCGCCGGTCTCACGGTCACTGATGACAATGCTTAAGGAAGTGGTATCTTCCTCACGAATACGCATAGCGGAAGTATCGATGCCATGGCGGTTAAAGTCGGCAATGCAGAATTTTCCGTATTCATCGCCGCCAACCATGCCCATTATGGCGCATTTGGCGCCCAGGCGCGCACTGGCTACAATGCCAGTCGCGACTTTTCCGCCGCCCTGCCAGCTGGTGGCATTGACGGGGACGCCCTGATTGGGCTGGGGGAAGGTATCGACACTGACCCCCAGATCCACGCAGGGATTATCGATCCCCACGATTTGATACCGTTTCAATACAAACTCCTCCGTTCGCGCAGCGATTCTGCGCGTAGTTTTCGGTTACAAAGAGAATCCGTCAGGATTCAGCAGGCGCATTTTTTTGCGCACAAATTCAACCGCGTTTTCTTCGGTCTGCTTCATCAGGTCAATCATCTGTCCATTTTTGGCTTCCGGGTCAATGGCAGCAGCAATCCCCTGATAACAGGCGCGGAAGTATTCGGTTGCAATGTTAAATTTGCTCATGCCCAGCCGTACACTTTCCTGCAACTGTTCATGCGGGATGTCGGAACAGCCATGCAGCACCAGCGGCACCGGCAAGGCTTTACGCAGTGCGCGAATCCGGTCAAAATCCAGGTTTGGGGTCTGGATATACACACCATGCGCATTGCCAACGGCAACTGCCAGAGAACCACAGCCGGTACGCTGTACAAAATCAACTGCCTGTTCTACATTGGTGTAGTTATCGGAATTTACAATATCATCGAGCTTTGCACCGGAGCCTACATGGCCCAGTTCTGCCTCTACATCCACCCCAAAGACCGAAGCTGTGCGCACGACTGCAGCAGTAAGCGCGGTGTTTTCTTCATAGGAAAGTGCGGAGCCATCCACCATGACAGAGGGGAATCCGTCGCGAAGGCCGCTGACCGCGATTTCGTAAGAAGCGGAATGGTCGAGATGTACGGCAATCGGCACATCAGATTGCTCGGCAAAACCGCGTGCGATTGCGGCTACATGGCGCAGCTCAATATAACTGGAAAAGCCCGGATAAAACTGGATAATCAGGGGAATCCGTTCGCGGTTTGCCGCTTCGGCCGCCCATTTGATGGTTTCATAGTTGAACACGTTAATAGCAGCAACGCCATAGCGGTTTTCTGTTGCATGGCGCAGAATTTCATTTACTTTTGCCAGTGGCATACAAGTCAGCTCCTTTTTCGGTTACGGTGCGATATTGGTGTTAAAGAACAGGGTATAGGCGGGAAGAGAATCGGTAAAAGCACGGCTTGCGCGGTCAATTTCGGCATAATCTTCGGGGGTGAATTCCCAGCCGCTTGCCAGAATATTTTCCTGTGCCTGCTTGCCGTTTTTCGCGCCCACAATTGGTGCAGTAATGCCCGGGGTCTGGAGCAGCCAGCGGATGGCGCCCTGTGCGGGGGTGCGGCCATATTTAGCGCTGACTTTTGCCAGAACATCTGTCACTTCCAGGCAGCGGTTATAGTTTTCCGGCTGGAACAGTGCTGCGCGGGAACGGCCATCTGTAAAGACTGCGTCTTTTTTATATTTTCCGGTGAGAAGCCCCTGTGCCAATGTGCTGTAGGGAATGACACCGATGCTGTTTTCCAGGCTGAATTTCAGCAGTGATTCATCGTACCGCCACAGCAGGCTGTAGCAGGGCTGAATCACATCTACATCGCCGTACTGCATGGCTTCTTTCATTTCTTCCAGAGAGAAGTTCGAAAGGCCGATTGCGCGGATTTTTCCGCTGCGCTTGAGCTCCATCATGGTGCTCATACGCTCTTCAATCGAAACTTCTTCATTTGGGATCGGGTAATGCAGGAAATACACGTCAAGATACTCTGTGCCCAGACGGGAGAGACTGTCTTCACAGGCCTTCATCATTTTGTCATGCGCCATGCTGGGCTTAAAGACCTTAGAAATAACACAAAGACGGTCACGTCCCAATTCCTGAATCGCCTGTCCGACTACGCGTTCCGAGCGGCCCTTTCCATAAATTTCGGCGGTATCCAGTGTGTTGACACCAAGCTCAAACGAAGTGCGAATGGCTTCCAACGAGCTTTTATCCTCTGTTTCACCGAAGTAATCTCCACCCATTGCCCAGCAGCCGAGAATCAATTCAGAGACTTTTACGCCGCTGTTGCCAAGTGTTTTATAATTCATACAAACATCCTCCATTTCTGCCGTCTAATACCAGCTTATATGCTGATTATATGTTTCAATCTATAGTTTGTCAACAGTATTACAAAA
>DVIY01000112.1 GCA_018710915.1 Candidatus Gallacutalibacter pullistercoris | reverse complement strand
CAGGATTTCTGTAAAAAGGAGGAAGATAATTGAAGCGGTATACAGGGCGATTGTCCGTGTTGGGAATCATCATATTTCTTGCTGTGATTTTGTGCAGCTGTGGTGAAAATATCCCGGAACCAGAGGAGAGTGAGCTTTCATCTGTTGTCAGCCAGACGCAGGTTTTTACCTGTTCAGGGACATGGGAGATTACCGGCGCGCAGCAGGATGGGCTGGGGGTTGATCTGGAAAGTGTGTTGGAAGAACTTGGTGGAAACATGAAACTTACCCTGCAAAAAGATGGAACTGTCTACGCCCGAATCAAAAACGCTTCCATGGATGGGACATGGTCGCAAAATGAAAACCAGATTACAGTAATTATCAGCAATGGTGAAACTGTTGAGCTGGAAGCGGTGGATGAGACACTGCAAATGGAGTGGGGAAAGGTTACATTGATTTTTGAAAAAACCGCCTGATGCCTGTGGGGCATTTTTGCGGAAGCAAGGGAGCGAATGTATTGAAAATGCAAATTCAAAAACAGGTTACAGCATGGATGCAGGAGCATCGGGAAGAAATCGTACGAGATATTTTTCGTCTGGTACGGATTCCCAGCATTTCCAACCTGGGAAGCGGAGTGGAGCCCTTTGGACAGCCGTGCCGCGATGTGTTGGACGAGATGCTGCAAATTGGACGCGAACAGGGATTCCATACGAAAAATTATGAGTATCGCTGTGGTGCATTGTGGCTGGAAGGAACGGAAGAGGATGCAGAAAACAGCATCGGCTTCTGGGGGCATCTGGATGTAGTGCCGCCTGGAAACAACTGGGAGTATTCGCCGTTTGAGCCGTTTGAAAAAGATGGCTGGCTGATCGGCCGTGGCGTGGAGGATAACAAGGGGTCTACCGTAGCGGTTTTGTACCTGATTCGCTGCTTACAAGAGCTTGGCATCACCGGAAAATATCCGCTTCGCCTGTTTGTGGGCTGCGATGAAGAACGCGGGATGGAAGATGTTACCTGGTTTGCAAAAAATCATCCCTGTCCAAAGATTTCCATTGTCGTAGACAGCAGCTTCCCGGTATGCTATGGCGAAAAGGGAATTATTGAAACAACCTTGAAGGCAGCAGAGCCTTTCAGTGAAGAAGTCATTTCTATGCAAGGCGGTCTTGCCAGCAATATTGTTCCCGATGTTGCAGAAATCTGTGTGCGCCGTTCAGAGCGCGTTCAAAACGCCCTGACCCTTCTCCCAAAAGAGCTGGAAGTGGTGGAAGAAGAAGAGTTCCTGCGCATTACCGCTCGCGGAAAGGCCGGACATACTGCATTCCCGGAAGGCAGTGTTAATGCGATAGAGCGCCTGATAAAAGGTGTTTTGTATGCGGAGCTTTTACCCGATGCGGACGCAGAAAAGCTTTTCTTTATGGCACAGGCAGCGCAGGATTGTTATGGGCGCGGGCTGCATATTACCTGCAAAGATGAGCTTTCGGGTGATTTGACCTGTGTGGGCAGTATGTGCGGAATGGATGACTCCCGCCGCCCCTGGCTCCATTTCAACATCCGCTATCCGATTACAGCTGATGCAGGCTGGCTGGAAGAACAAATCCGCAATGCAGGCGCTGCATGGGGCTTTGCACCGGAACAGTTGGAGGTCAATGGCCCGAACTATTTCCCGAAAGAAAATCCGGCGGTTGAAATTCTTTCCCGTGCTTACGCCGATATTACCGGAGACAACACAGAGCCTTTTGTGATGGGCGGCGGTACTTATGCCCGTAAGCTGCCGCGTGCATTTGCTTATGGCCCCGGATTCCCCGGAGAAGAGAAGAACCCGCCGATGGTTCAGCCGGGACACGGCGGCGCACATGGGCCGGATGAAGCGCTGTCTTTGGAAAGCCTGTTCCGTGCAGCGGAAATTATTGCAGTCGGAATTGCCGGCTTGGAAGAAGCGGATTGGTAAAGCAGCAGGGAGGAAGAGTGTATCATGAAGAAGCCCAATGTATTATTTATTCTTACCGATGACCAGCGGTTTAATACCATTCATGCGTTGGGGAATCCCGATATCATTACGCCAAACCTTGACCGGCTGGTAAATATGGGAACCACCTTTACACAGGCGCACATCCCGGGCGGCACTTCCGGGGCGGTTTGTATGCCCAGCCGTGCGATGATCAATTCGAGCAAGCTGCTGTTTCATTTGAACGGCGCAGGCGAGAGTATTCCAAAAGATGACTGCACCATGGGGCAGTGTTTCCGCGAAAACGGATATCGGACAATCGGTATTGGCAAATGGCACAACGGGATTGAATCGTATCAGAGAAGCTTTTCAGACGGTGACGAAATCTTTTTCGGTGGGATGTGGGATCACTGGAATGTGCCGGTCAACAGCTATCATGCAGACGGTGTGTACGACCATATTATCCGGGTGACCCCCAATTTCACAGCCTGTAACCATCCGATGAAAACCGTCGCAGAACGGGTGACTGCCGGTGTACATTCTACCGAGCTGTTTACCGATGCGGCTGTCCGGTTTTTGCAGGAAAAGCATGAAGAGCCGTTTTTCATGTATCTGGCCATGCTGGCCCCGCATGACCCGCGTACCATGCCCGAAAAGTACCGCGAGATGTATGACCCCGAAAAGCTGACGCTGCCTGAAAACTTCTGTGCAGAGCATCCGTTCTTCTATGGGGTGGACTTGAAAACCAACGAGGCGCGCGATGAGAACCTGGCAGCACACCCCCGCAGTGAACAGGAAGTCCGAAATCATTTGGCGGATTACTATGCCATGATTTCTCATATTGATGACCATGTTGGCAGATTGTTGGATACCCTGGAAGAAACCGGCCAGCTGGAAAATACGATCATCGTCTTTACCGGCGATAATGGGCTTGCTGTGGGATGTCATGGCCTGATGGGAAAACAGAGCCTGTATGAGCACAGCGTTCGCGTTCCGTTGATTTTTGCCGGCCCAGGTATTCCCCAAAACTGCCGGCGCGATGCACGGCTCTATCTTCTGGATCTATTCCCGACACTGTGCGGGCTGTGTGGCCTTCCGGTTCCGGAGTCTGTAGAGGGCTGCGACTTTTCAGCTTCTGTGACGCAGGGAGAAGATGGCCGCGAGGTGCTCTATCTGGCCTATACAGACCTCATCCGTGGTGTGAAGGATGACCGGTATAAGCTCGTTTTGTACCGGATGTGCCCGGAAAACAATCAGCTTTTTGATTTACAGGAAGACCCGGCCGAAACGGTCAACCATTATCACGACCCGGCATTTTCAGAGCATCGGGCCCGTTTGGAACAGCTTTTGCAGGAACAGCGGGCAATCTGGGAAGACCGTACAGACAACGGTTATTCCTACCGATTCTGGGAAGGCGGCGCAGACAGCGGACATGTTGGATAATTAAAAATTTTCTGCCGGAATTATAACAGAGTAAAATGATTTTTATGGTATTGGATTGCCCCATCTTTTTGCATACGGGAAAGGACAGCAGACAGCGCGCTGCGGTCAGCCGCCAGATAGTCGGCCATCCCCTGACGGTCAAACGGAAGCTGCACGCTGGAGCTTCCCTGTATTTGTACCTGTTCTTCCAAAAATGAAAGCACTTTTTCACGCAGGGAACGCTGTGAAAGATGCTCCAGCCGCCCGGTAAGAAAGCGGTTGCGCGTGGCCAGAATTTTCAACAGGTTGGCGGTAAGCTGTCGATGAAATACACAGGCTTTTTCACAGGGAGAAAGAAAACGGCGGTAGTCAAGCCAAAGTACCGTACTGTTGGCAGCAGCCGTTACGGTGACGGAAAGCGGCATTGCACCACACACAAATGCTTCTGCAAACAGTTCCCCCGGAAGAACCTGTGCCACCAGCGTTGCGTTGCCATGATGATCTTCTTTGAGAATCTGTACAGTACCCGATACAAGGATTCCAAACCGCTCGCAGAGCTCTCCGGCGTGCAGCAGGATTTCCTGCCGCTGATAGCTCTTTTCATATCCATTCAGGCATTTCAGCAGCGCAGGAAGCTCCTCGGCGGCAATTCCCCGAAACAGGGGGCAGGGCAGAAGGGAAGCAGTTTCCATCAAATTTCTCCTTTTTTCTTGTTTTGTTGTAATTACAACGTACTAGATGGTTTTATTGTACTATGATAAAAGCACCAAGTCAACCAATATCCGAACCCATCGACCTTTAAGGAGGAATTTGTATGATACGCAAGATTATCCGGATTGATGAAGAACGCTGCAATGGCTGCGGGCTGTGCGCACAGGCCTGCCATGAAGGGGCGATTGAAATGGTCAACGGAAAAGCACGATTGACCCGTGAAGACTATTGCGACGGCCTGGGCGATTGTCTGCCGGCTTGTCCTACTGGCGCTATTCGCTTTGAAGAACGTGAAGCTCCCGCATATGATGAAAAAGCAGTACAGGCTGCAAAGGCGAAAAAGCAGGCAGCAGAGGGCAGTGTGCTTCCGTGCGGATGTCCAGGTTCACAGTCGAGGGCGATTGCCCGGCCAGAGGCTTCCTGCTCCTGTGCAGAGACAGAAGCTGCGCCGGTACAAAGCCAGCTTTCCCAGTGGCCGGTACAGATTAAACTCGCACCGGTGAACGCCCCGTATTTTGACGGTGCTTCCCTTTTGATTGCAGCAGACTGCACCGCTTACGCATACGGAAATTTTCATAACCGCTTCATCCGTGGGCGTGTCACGCTGATTGGATGCCCCAAACTGGACGAGGGCGATTATACAGAAAAGCTGACCGAAATCCTTCGCCGCAATGATATCCGCAGCCTGACCATCGTTCGTATGGAAGTGCCGTGCTGCGGAGGAATTGAACGCGCGGCCAAAACAGCCCTTCAGCAGAGCGGGAAATTTATCCCGTGGCAGGTGGTGGTCATTTCCACAGACGGCCGTATCCTTTCTGAATAAAGCATAAAAAGAGAGCTTTCAGCAGCAAACTGTTGAAAGCTCTTTTTTATTATGTTTCGGAACTGGGCGCATCATGTGCCAGCTGGGGCCATACCGTGAGCATCATCGTGAGGAAACAGGCGCCGCCGCCGATAAAGTTGGAAATCGGTTCGGCCAAAAATACACCGTTTACGCCCAAACCACCAATCATTGGCAGGAAGATAGTGAGCGGGATGACAATAATGGCTTTGCGGAACAGGGAGAAAAAGACCGCCTGTTTGGAACGTCCCAAGGCCACAAAGGTTGACTGCCCGGCAAATTGCAGCGACATCATGAAGAAACCAAAGAAATACAGGTGCATAGCCGGAACACCTTTTTCAATCAAAGTGGGGTCGCTGTTGAAAAGATGGATAAAGGCTTCGGGGAAGAGGAAGGTTACCCCCCATGCAACGATGGTATAGAGGATACAGACAATAGAGGTAAAACGGATTCCCTTGCGGACACGTGTAAATTTACCTGCGCCGTAGTTAAAGCCCATCACCGGCTGCGCGCCGTTGGTGATTCCATTGACAGGCAGGGTGAGGATTTCGCGCACAGAATTGATAACCGTCATAATACCGACATACAAGTCCCCGCCGTATTGGTACAGCGTGGCATTGCATACCACCTGCACAGAACCATTGGTCACAGCCATGATAAAGCCCGACATTCCCAGCCCGGTAATTTCACGGATCAGAGGAAAGTTCAGACGCATATCTTTTAGATTGATGCGGTAAATGGTCTGTTTCCCGGTCAGGAAGCGGAGCACCCAGGCGGCAGAAAGGCCCTGTGAAATCACAGTTGCCAGCGCTGCTCCGCGAACTCCCATGTTCAGCAGAAAAATAAAAACCGGGTCGAGAACAATGTTGACAATCGCGCCCAAAAGCACGGTCAGCATCCCGATTTTCGAAAATCCCTGTGAATTGATAAAACTGTTCATTCCCAGACTGACCATGACAAAAACACTGCCGACCAGATAGATGCTGATGTAATCATCCGCATAAACAAAGGTTTCAGAGCTGGCGCCAAAGGCGTACAGAATCGGTTCTTTAAACAGAAGGCAAACGACGGTGAGAATGATACCTGATAACAGCAGCATCGAAAAAGAATTTCCCATAATCTGCTGTGCACGGGCATGTTCCCCTTTGCCGCGCGCAATGGAGCACAAAGGCGCGCCGCCCATTCCGAACAGATTGGCGAATGCAGAAATGATGGTGATAATGGGAAATGTCAGTCCCAACCCGGTAAGCGCCAGCGTGGAAGCATTGGGCAGATGGCCGATGTAGATTCGGTCTACCACATTGTAAAGGACATTGATTACCTGTGCCAGCGTCATCGGGATAGCCAGATTCAGAATGTTTTTTGCAACACTTCCTTTTGAAAAGTCATTTTTCAAATCCATCAGCTCCTGTTTTTCACATGCATTTTACATTTATCCTTTTTATTATACTTCTTTGCTCAAAAATCTACAAGTATCGC
>DVIY01000111.1 GCA_018710915.1 Candidatus Gallacutalibacter pullistercoris | reverse complement strand
CAGAAAAATTTTACATATATTCAAGTGTATACAGGCTGCACATGACTTGCAAAAGAAAGGAAGAACTTCTTTATGATGAAAGTATCTGCAATTACGCTGGGCTGTAAGGTCAATCAGTACGAGACGCAGGCAATGCTGGCACAGCTGGCCGAAGCGGGGTTTATCGTTTGCAGCGCTTCTGAACCGGCTGATGTGGTGCTGATTAACTCCTGTACGGTTACGGCTGCCAGTGACCATAAAGTGCGCCAGACTCTGCACCGCGCCAGAAGGAATCATCCTAGCGCCGCCATTGTGCTCACCGGCTGCATGCCGCAGGCATTCCCCGAAGAAGCTGCCGCGCTTGAGGATGCCGACGTGGTGCTGGGCAACTCCAACCGCTCTGCACTGCTTCCCGACCTGCGTCAGTTTTTCGAGACCCATCAGCGTGTGATTGATATTGTCCCGCACGAAACCGGCGAACCGTTCGAATCCATGAAAGTGGAAACCTTTCACGAACGCACGCGCGCTTTTGTCAAAATTCAGGACGGCTGCAACCGTTTCTGCTCCTATTGTATTATTCCCTATGCCAGAGGACGTATCCGCTCCAAACCTATGGCAGCGCTGCGCGAAGAGCTGGAGGCACTGGGACACAGCGGATACCGCGAGGTTGTGCTCACCGGCATCAATCTTTCGGCTTATGGTCAGGATATCGGCCTGCATCTGTGCGACGCGGTGGAAGCTGCCTGTGCGGTGGATGGTATCGAACGTGTCCGGTTGGGTTCGCTGGAGCCGGAGCAGCTGCAGGATGATGTGATTGAACGTTTGGCCCGGCAGGAGAAGCTGTGCCCGCAGTTCCACCTTTCGCTGCAAAGCGGCTGCGACGCCACCTTGCGCCGTATGAACCGCCACTATGACACCGCCGAATACCGCCGCATCGTGCAGAAGCTGCGCGAGGTGTTCCCGAATGTGGCGATTACCACGGATATGATGGTCGGTTTTGCCGGAGAAACGGAAGAGGAATTTGCGCAGTCGCTGGCCTTTGCACGTGAAATGCAGATGGCAAAGGTGCATGTTTTCGCATATTCCCGCCGTCCCGGAACAGTTGCTTACAATATGCCCGGGCAGGTAACCAATGCGGTAAAAGAGGCGCGAAGCCATGCGCTGATTGCAGTGACCGAAGAAACCCGCTGCGCATTTTTGCAGCAGCAGGTGGGACGGATTGAACCGGTTTTGTTTGAGCAGAAAGTGGATGAATTTGTCTGGGAAGGTTATACTCCCAACTATACGCCGGTTCGTGTTTGCTGCCACGGCGACCTGACCGGAAAAATCGAAGAAGTTTTGATTTCCAGTTTTGAAGGGGAGTACTGCATAGGCCAATTTTTTGACCCGGTATACTCCAGTATGCCTATGCCTCTGCCATGAGAGCAGCGTCTTTCCGAACCAAAAAAGCTGTATTTTCATAGAAAAACGAAGCCCTGTATTCTTCCAGACAGAGAAGGATGCAGGGTTTTTATTCTGAGGTTTTACAGCTTAAAGAGCCGTCAGATAATGAAGTGATAAAGTGAGATTTACATTATGAACTGGCTTTCAAAAAGCGCATATTGTCGCGTGAGCACCAGTTTTTCTGCCCAATTCATCTGATTTTTTGGTTGGAAAAAGGCCGTGATGGTATGGTATAATAAGGAAAAGAAAGAGTTTGACTGAAAGAGACTGACTGAACAGGAGGCCGAAAGAATTGAACAGAGGGATTGAAAAAGTAAAGGAATTGTGCGCGACAGCAGAACTGGGAAGCATATTGGTGTTCCGCGGGTTCCCGTCTGTGCGTGTGCGCGAAATTCTGGCGCAGCCGGAATCGATTTGTGCGCCGGAAGAAATCTTGACAGAGGAAGGATGGCTGGATGCAGAAAAAACTGCTGCCAGCGGAGAAAAGTTTGCCGCAGCTTTGAGCGGAAAAACGGGCGCAGCAGTGATGATTTATGAGCAGATGCTGGCAGTCACGCCGGAAAAAATGCCTAAGGGGCGCCAGGTGCGTATTATCGATAACGACCTGTTCCCGAACCAGAAGCCCTGTATCCTTTCACCAGAACGGGCGGCTTCCTTTTCTGCGGGGCTGCAAAAGGGCACCCCTTGTGAAGAAGATGAAGTGCTTTTTACTTTTTATGGAGATGTGCAGGAAGTGCAGAAGGGATGCTGGATGGTTTCTCTGCGCAACTGCCATACCGATGTCGGGTATCCCGTAGAGGGCTTTTATCGGCAGGAGGGTTGGGAACCGAAGCCGCAGGATAGCAGCGCCCCGGAGATTGAAACAACGGGGAATGCATTTTCAGCGCATTGCCTGGCCGTACAGGAAGGGCGCATTTCCGGGGAAGGAAAGTACCGGTTGGATACGCCCGAAGATTTGCATCGCCCGGAATTGCAGGCATTTTTCTGCATGCTGACCGAAATAGGAGTCTCCTATCAGATTGTATACGGCAAAGGGGAAGAGCATTTTGACAGCCGTCCCTTCCTGCCGCTGCTGCAAAAATACTGGGGAAAAGACGCACAGTTCCGCCCGCTGCAATTTTACAGCTCTCCCCGCGAGAATCGGGATACCATGCAGCTTTCGCAGGGCGAGATTATTGCCTGTATTGCTGCACAGTGCGAACGTGCCGCTTCTGGCAAAGCCTTCCGCAATGTGTTCGTGACAGCCCCCACTGGTGCCGGTAAGTCGGTGCTGTTCCAGCTGCCTGCATTGTATCTGGCCGAAAAACTGCACGCAGTCACAATTGTGGTTACGCCTTTGAAAGCACTGATGAAGGACCAGGTAGCGCAGCTGGAAAAAAAGCAGGGTGTTACCTGTGCCACCTGCCTGCATTCTGATATTACTTATGAGGAGCGGGAAGTGCGCATCCGCCAGATTCATGAAGGGGAAAAATCCATTGTCTACCTTTCTCCCGAATTGCTCATCTCCGCTGATATAAGCGTATTTATCGGCGACCGTCCGCTGGGCCTTTTTGTGGTGGATGAAGCGCATACTGTTACTTCCTGGGGTAAAGATTTCCGTGCGGACTACTGGTATCTGGGTGAATACCTGCGCCTTCTGGCCCGTGAAGGAAGAAAGTTCCCAGTGCTCTGCCTGACGGCTACCGCTGTTTATGGCGGTGAAGAGGACGTGGTAAACGAAACGATTGAGAGTCTGGGCGTTGAACACCCGATTTTGTATCTGGGACGCGTGCGCCGCGATAATATCGAATTTGATATCCGCCAGCTGGAAGTGCCGGCTTCCGGTGTGGATAAATTTAAGATTCAGACTGCCGCCGACATGACACGCGAATTTGTACGCGGCGGACAAAAGACGCTGTTTTATTTTCCGTATACTTCTCAGGTGGATGAAGTTTACACCCGGCTGGAATCGGAGACACGCCGCCGTGTGCGCAAATTCCACAGCCGCATGAAGGCACTCGAGCGCAATTTTTCTCAGCTGGCCTTTCAGAAAAACGATTGTGATGTGATGCTGAGCACCAAAGCTTTCGGTATGGGTGTGGATATTGCAGATATCCAGACGGTTTGCCATTTTGCCCCCACCGGTAATTTGGCCGATTATGTGCAGGAAATCGGCCGTGCTGCGCGCCGTCCGGAGATTCACGGTAAAGCTGCCACAGCATTTGCCCCCTCCGATATCCGTTATATGTCAACACTGTACCGCCTTTCTGAGCTGCGGCAGTTCCAGATGAATGAGCTTCTGCGCAAGGTGACAGAGGCTTTGCACCGCAGCGAAAAGCATCTGGTTTATGTTTCGCCCGATGAGTTTTCCTATCTGTTCCCCGGCGATGATGACAGCCTGCAAAATAAAGTAAAGAATGGCCTGCTTCTGCTTGGCAGCGATCTTGAAAAGACCTATGGGTTCCCGGTTGTACGTATGCTGGCAGCAGATTCCCAGGAGGGCATCAATTATGTCAATGTCCCTGAGCAGGCAGAGAAAAAGTTCCTTGCCAAATATGGGGAATATGTCACCTATCAGCCGGATGAAACACGCCTGGTAATCCGCTCCAAGAACCGCTTCTTCGCCAGCGATACGGTGGTGCGCAACAGCGGTAAGATTTACCGTGTAGATATGGGCGCACTGTGGCGCGGCTGCTTCCAGGATTTGAACTTCCTGCAATTTAAGCGCCAGTTTTTCTCGGGCGAGCTGTTTGAATGCGGCGGCGACCAGCCGCTTGTGCCGCGTTCTTTTGTCTCGGTTCGTTTCTACCGCCCGTTTGAAGAGTCTGTAGAAGAAATGCGCCGTGTCATTCGGGCTGTTTCGGCGGTGTTCCGTAACTATAAGCTTCAGAAAAAGGCATTTTCACAAGCAGAGTTCCGCGAGAGCCTGATGACAGAACTGGGCGGCAATTTCAGCCGCAGTGAATTCAGTGATCTGCTGCTGGATATGTTTGTGACAGATACACCGCAGAAAATCGGCGCTATGGGCGGCGACAAGACCAAGTTCATTGCCTTCCGTAAAGCCCCCGATGGAGAAACCGGAAGCTATCGAGTACTCAACACAGGCTATATCACACTCGAAAGCTATTTTATGCATCTGATTGGCCAGACAATCCCGGATGAAAGCGGTCTGTACCAGGCCTATATTCCTGCTGGCCATAACGGCCGGCAGCCTACTGTCATGAAAATTTTTGCGCTTTTGGAGCTGTTGGGCATTGCTTCCTACTCGGTAGAAGGCGGACGCGGCCAGCAGATTCCGCTGTTTGTATCTGACCCGGCCCTGCTGGACTCACTGATGCAGCACCGGTATGTCAACCATCAGATTATGGATATCCATCGCCGCCACATACTGGCAGAAGATACCATGCGTATGTTTCTTTCCGGCAGTTACGGCAGTGATGAAAGATGGGATATGATAGAGGAATATTTCCTGGGGCGGAGCTTTCTGCAATCGGGTGGGCAATGATTTTCCCACAGAAATGATTCCGGATTTGCTTTTCTGTGGGAAATCCTTTATAATAAAATCTGAATATTCCTCTGCATTGCGAGAGGAATCAGCCAGATAAAGGAGTGAGAGAAATGCCGGCGATGATTTGGAAAGACCGCAAGCGTTTTTTGGGTATGCCCATTACATTCACAAGATATTCCATGTCGGAAGACCGCCTGTTTTTGAAAAAAGGGTTGTTTAATCTCGTACAGGAAGAAATTTTG
>DVIY01000013.1 GCA_018710915.1 Candidatus Gallacutalibacter pullistercoris | reverse complement strand
AAGAGAATGTCTATTAGTTTATCTCAATCAGGGAAAGAAAAATTGTGAAATTGCCAGATTGATGAATCGGTCACCGTCAACGATCAGCAGAGAGATCCGCCGAAATGCAGAAAGCAGAACCCGATATAGTGCATTGCAGGCTCAAAAGGCTTATGAGCAGCGACGGAAACGCTGTGTACGTAAATATAAGCTTGCTGAGCCATCCTGTGCTGAAAAGGTTTCCGAATTATTGGCAAATGCCTGGTCTCCTGAACAAATCAGCAACCGATTAAAGTATGAAACCAACGTGATTCAAATCAGCACGTGTACGATCTACTGCGGTCTGGAACACGGCCTGCTCAATAGCGAACTTCGTAAGAAACTTCGGATTAAGGGAAGACGGCGTCACGGAGGCAGAAAGAAAAGCAAGTGTGGACATCTGGATATTGAATACACGATTCATGATCGTCCTAAATCTGTTGAAGGGCGCCAGGTAATAGGTCACTGGGAAAGTGATACCGTACGTGGTGCCAAGTGGACAGGCTGCATCGCCACTCATGTAGAACGTACCAGCCGATATGCTGTGCTTTGCAAGATTCCTGATCGAACTGCCGATGCTTTTACCCAAGCTACAGTTACAGCTTTCTTAACGATTCCAAAACGCAAACGCAGAAGTTTTACAACTGATCATGGCAAAGAGTTTGCCAACCATCGGGAGATTCTACAATTGCTGAACTGTAAGGTCTATTTTGCTGACCCGCATGCACCTTGGCAACGAGGCACCAATGAAAATTTTAATGGCTTACTTCGTCAATTTTTCCCCAAACGTACCTCATTTGCAGAGGTAACACAGGAAGATGTTGAGGCTATCGCAAAAATGTTGAATCACCGTCCACGCAAATGCCTTGGATGGAAAACTCCTGAAGAAGTTTTTCTTCATAAAGCGTTGCACTTGACTTGACAAACCAAGGTAAAAAAATAAAGACAAATACTATGGATTGTGATATAATAAGTTAAAAATATTTGGTTAGAAAAGTTGGTTAAAGAGAAATTATTATGCAATGGAGGTCAGATCATGGGATGCTACGGGATTGATATGGGAACCAGTTACATTAAGGTTTCCAAACTGAAAGACGGCAAAGCACAATCGGTCAACATGAGCGGGGGAATTATGTCTGTGCTGGGCAGTGAAAAACAGATTCTTTCCGCGGTGTATCTGCAGGAGAATGGCGAATTTCTGATTGGTACAGCAGCCTATAATTTTTGTAAACAGAATCCCTCCCGGTATGTGAGCCAGTTCAAGCGAAAGCTGGGGAATGGAACGTACCTGTTGGGAGGAAAGCCCTATACCGCACAGGAACTTTATACGGAGATCTTCCGCTTTATTCTGCGTGAAGCAGACCATCAGGGCGACCCCGTGGAACAGGCGGTGCTTACGGTGCCGGCTGTCTATACGGATCAGCAAAAGCAGCTGGTGCAGGAAGCTGCGGCAAGAGCAGGTTTGTCGGATGTGGAGCTGCTGGAAGAACCGGTAGCGGCGGCCAAATGTTATGCGTCGACCCAGACTATCATGGAGGGAGAGAAGGTCCTGGTCTATGATCTGGGAGGTGGAACCTTTGACACGACCCTGATTGAGCGGACAAAGGACGGATACCGGCTGCTGAGTGCGCCAAGAGGCCTTCCTGCGTGCGGAGGATCGCTGTTTGACGATGTAATTTTCTGTGATCTGCAGAAAAAGGTGGCAGAAATCGCGCCAGCGGCACTCCAACATCCTGTGTTTCGGATGGAGCTGGCTCAGACTGCGACTAAGATCAAACATTTTTTAAGCGTCGTGGAGTCTTATGATGAAAGCGTCATGGTGGGTTTTGACATGCTTCCTTATCATATTGAACGGAGCTGGTTTGAAAGACAGATTTATCCGGAGCTGGAGCAGACGCTTACTTTATGCGATCAGGTGATTGCCGATGCAGGACTGAAACCAAGGGAAATCCAGCAAATTTTACCGGTTGGGGGAGCAAGCACCATGCCGATTGTATCCCGGATGCTGGCAGAACATTATCCACACAGTCTGTTGTGCCGTACGGACGAACCGGGGTCGCTTGTAAGTTATGGAGCGGCACTGAATGCCGGTGAAGGTACGTCGCCCTTTCAATCGCTAAACCGCAGGGCACAAAGAGGAGATGCAGACGCACAATTTTCTTTGGCAAAATGTTATGCCAACGGTGAAGGCGTAGAAGTAAACGAAGCGGAAGCCTTCCGGTGGTATAAAAAAGCAGCGGAGCAGGGACTTGCGGCTGCACAGTATAATCTGGGATGGTGCTACGATAACGGCTATGGTACAGAGGCAAGCAAATCCGAGGCCTTTCGATGGTATAAAAAAGCGGCTGAGCAGGGAAATGCACATGCACAGTACGAACTGGGGGTGCGCTATACCGACGGCGTGGGTATAAAAGTAAACAAAGCAGAAGCCTTCCGGTGGTATAAAGCGGCAGCTAAGCAGGGGTACGCGATTGCACAGTTTAGTCTGGGAGTGTGCTACGATAACGGACGAGGCACGACGGTGAATAA
>DVIY01000110.1 GCA_018710915.1 Candidatus Gallacutalibacter pullistercoris | reverse complement strand
TACAATACACGTGTCAAGACACCTGTAATAAAAATATTATACAGAGAGGATCATGAAAGATGAAGGTTCAGAAGAAGATTATGACCATGGTAATCGCTGCACTGCTGTGCGCAGTGGGCATCGTTATCCCCATGTTCTGCCCCAAAATTATCCTGGAGCCCGCATCCTTTACCCTGGCCAGCCATGTGGCACTGTTTCTGGCGATGTTTATTTCCCTGCCGGTATCCATTATTGTCTGTCTGGGAACAACCGTAGGATTTTTCTTTGCCGGTTTCCCGCTGGTAGTGGCGCTTCGTGCACTCAGCCAGATCGTATTTGTGGCACTGGGCGCATGGTTCCTCCAGCATAAAAAAGATATTGTTAACCGTCCGATTCCCAGCACATTGTTCAGCCTGGTGATGGGCGTGATTCATGGCGTATGTGAGATGATGGTTTCCAGCTGGTTTTACTTTAACGGCGGACAAAACCAGCAGGGCTATGTCGTTTCTGTGTTGCTGCTGGTAGGTGTAGGCACAGTCATTCACAGCATGGTGGATTACGGTATCGCAGTTGTAGTTTGGCGTGCAGTACAGAATGTCGTGAAAATCCCGGTGAATGTACATCTGGGCAAAAAAAAGGACGTCCATCAGGCACAGGCGTGATTCAACCCGGTTAAAAATTGTACAAACCGTTCGCGTGGTGATGTCTGAAAATTCGCAGAAGCTGCCCCGCGACGCAAAAAGTTTTACTCGATTTTTTTCAAAAAATCGCAGGAAATCCAAAAGGGCGGCGCCCTTTTGGCCGCTCTCCGCAGAGAGCGGAACTCTTTATACTTCCCCAAACGCAGGAAGGGGTGAGAAAACAGCCCAGTGGGCTGTTTTTCAGGGGGAACCCACGTCTGGGGTTCCCCCTTCTCAAGCCCCTTACTTGTGAAATTTGTCAGTCGAGCTGAATTTTTTTGACACGCTGAGCAGGCTCCCGATGGGGCCTGCTTTTTTTACATGAAAAAGTAAATGGGGATGTTTGACAATGAAAAGGAGCATGCTATAATAGGAGTACTGTTATTACATGCAGCAATGAGGTGAGCTCTGATTTTGAAAGAGAAAAGTCAACTGCTGGTTTCTTTTGTCATAATCGCCAGAAACGAAGAAGCTACGCTTCCGGCGTTGTTCCGCGATGTGCTCGCGCAGGAGTACCCCCATTCCTGCATGGAGGTTCTGCTGGTGGACAGCTGTTCTTCTGATGGAACAAAAGATTGTATGGAGCGTTTTGCACAGGAATACAGCGCCGAATTTGCCGGTGTGCAGGTGCTGGAAAATCCCGGAAAAACACTGGCCCGCGGCTGGAATGTGGCGCTGCGTGCGTTTTCCGGCGATGTGATTCTGCGGGTGGATGCACATGCCAATATTCCTGCGGATTTTGTGCTGAAAAATGTAGAGTGTCTGGAAAGCGGGGAAGATGTGGCTGGCGGCCAGCGCCCCTGTATCATTGAAAACCCCACCCGATGGCAGAAAACTCTGCTGTTGGCCGAAAATTCCCTGTTTGGCAGCAGCATTGCTCCCTTTCGCCGTGATGTGGGAAAGATGTATGCAAAATCCGTGTTTCACGGAGCATACCGCCGCAAAGTGTTTGAGACAATCGGCGGATATAACGAAGAGCTGGGGCGTACCGAGGATAACGAGATTCACTACCGCATGCGTCAGGCAGGCTTCCGCTTGTGCTTTGACCCGGCAATCATTTCGTATCAGCATGTCCGCAGCAGCTTGAAAAAGATGATTCGCCAGAAGTACGGCAACGGCAAATGGGTGGGGCTCACACTGGGAGTCTGTCCGGGATGCCTTTCCCTCTATCATTTTGTTCCGTTTGCTTTCGTGCTGGGAATCCTCTTCACCACCGCGCTGGCGTTAGCGGGAATCTGGCAGCTGGCGGCGTTGATGTGGAGCCTGTACGGGCTGTTGGCTGTTGTCATGACGATTACCTGTGTACGGGATGAAAACTGGAATGTCACTTCCCTGTGCCTGCCGGTATTGTTTTTGATTCTGCATGTCTGTTACGGTGCAGGCACACTGGTGGGGCTGGTACAGCTGCCGGGTTGGAAGAAAAGCCATCACGGCGGGCTGAGCCCGGCAATGGAAGAAGTGCGCGGACAGATTCAAAAACGGTTTAGCAGGGAAGAAGGAGCAGAAAATCATGGATGAAGCGGTAAAAGAAGCAAACCCCATGCGGGAAATGCAGATGGTAAGCCTGGAAATGGCGAAGTATTTTCGCGATTTTTGCCGGGAAAACGGCCTGATGTGTTATTTTTGCGGCGGGTGCTGCATTGGTGCCATCCGTCATAATGGTTTTATCCCATGGGATGACGACGCGGACTTTATGATGCCGCGGGAGGACTATGAAAAACTGAAAAAGCTCTGGCCGGAAAAAGCCGACACAGAGCTCTATACGCTGGTGCAGCAGTCGGAAGAGCTGGTGGATCATAACCTGTTCCTCACCATTCGCGACAACCGCACCACCGGGATTAAGCCGTATCAGAAAGACCTGGATATGTGCCACGGTTATGCCATGGATATCCTGCCGCTGGACGGCTGCCCGGATTCCCGCTGGAAGCGCAAAATGCAGATTTTCTGGGCGCTGCTGTATTCGCTGTACTGTGCACAGCTGGTGCCGGTGAACCACGGCAAAAAAGTAGCACTGCTGGGCAAAATCGCGCTGGGGCTGGTGCCCTCCAAAAAACTGCGGTATAAGCTTTGGAAGCTGGCAGAGCGCAAGATGAGCCGCTATCCCTTTTCGCAGTCGAAACTTGTCACCGAGCTTTGCTCCGGGCCGCATTATATGATGAACCAGTACCCGCAGGAATGGTTTGCGGGGCAGGCGTACCATGAGTTCGAGGGGGAGGAATTCCCTATCCCGGTAGGCTATGACGGCTATCTGCGTACAGCGTATGGGGACTATATGCAGTACCCGCCGGAAGAGCAGCGGGTGCCGTCACACGATCTGCTGTTCTGTGACCTGCACCGCAGCTATCGGGAATACAAGGGCGTTTATTATTGCAAGCCGGAGGATTGACCGGCTGTTTTGGGAGGAGTTTTTATCATGGAAGTCACCATACAGGGTTCGAATGGCCGTATTTGCGAAGCGGTCTATGGGCAGTTTATCGAACATATCCTGACCTGCATTGAGGGCGGGGTTTATGACCCGGAAAGCCCCTTTGCAGACAGCGACGGGGTGCGCACAGATGTGTGCCGGATGGCGCAGGAGATGGCGCCGCCGGTACTGCGTTTTCCGGGCGGAACCGTGATGTGTCAGTACCACTGGGAAGACGCTGTCGGCCCGCAGGAAACGCGCATCCGTCGGAAAAACCTGATCTGGGGCGGAGAGCTGGATCCCTCTTTCGGTACAGCGGAATTTGTCCAGTTTTGCAGAAAAATCGGCGCCGAGCCCATGATCTGTGTGAATATGGCCTCTGGTACGCCAGAAGAAGCCGGTAACTGGGTGGAATACTGCAACGGCACCGGGAATTCTTACTATGCCAACCTGCGCCGTAGCCATGGGTTTGCAGAGCCGTTTGGGGTGAAATACTGGTGCATCGGCAACGAAAGCTATGCAGAACCCGATATCGGTGTGCACCATGATGTGAACCTGTATATCCGCGACGCAATGGAGTTTATCAAATTCATGAAGCTGACCGACCGTTCCATTCGCACG
The DNA here is from genome assembly GCA_018710915.1 of Candidatus Gallacutalibacter pullistercoris. Lineage (GTDB taxonomy): Bacteria > Bacillota > Clostridia > Oscillospirales > Acutalibacteraceae > Heritagella_A > Heritagella_A pullistercoris. The sequence continues at coordinate 6,645 of DVIY01000110.1, read as the reverse complement.
GTTGTGGTGGGATGCGGACAGCCTGAATGGGATGAGCCAGTGCTGAAAGCGCTGCATGCGGTGACGGATTATTTTTCCCTGCACCATTACTCCGCCGAAAACCATAAAGGGCTGTACGGCCCGTTTGAAGGCGAGCGGCAGCTGATAGATATGCTGGAACAAACGGCCAAGCGGCTGGATGCTTACCCCGAAAAAGTGACGGATTTCAGCCCGTGGTATCGTTTCCCGCCGCGTGCCGGGAAAATCCAGATTGCGCTGGATGAGTGGAATATCTGGAATTTTGCCGCAGATGAAACTTATGGTCTGTTGGAGCGCTATTGCTGGCGCGATGCCGTCTGGACAGCCAGCGTGCTCAATGATATCCTGAATCAGCCGGCGGTGGGCATAGCCAATCTGGCGCAGATGGTCAATGTGATCGCACCTGTCGTTGCAGAAAAAGAGGGCGCATGGTACCAGACCATTGCCTACCCGTTTTTGCTGTACCGCCGTGAAATGCTGGGCGAACGCCTCCAGCTCAATTGGGAGCCGCTCTGGCTGGATGGCGGGGAAGCCGGAAAGCTGGAAGCGCTCAACCTGTGCGCGGTGCGCGGCGAAGATGGCGTGGTGCGTGTAGCGGCAGTCAACCGCGATTTTGAAAAGGAGCACGTGATTTCCCTGGGAGAAGGGGAGGCCACGATGGTTTCGCTGACAGCCGATTCCCCCTCAGCGATTTGTTCCCGTGAGCAGTGCTGCGTACAGCGTACCGAGCGGGCCGTTTCGTGTTCGCAGATTGTCCTGCGTCCTGGCAGCGTCAATCTGATTTCCCTCAAATCAGTCTGATTTTAAATTCCCCAGTATTCTTCGGAATAGTGGGGAATTCTTGCATTCTATCCTGGTTTGTGATACAGTGAAAACAGAAACAGGCTGAAAGAAAAGCCTGTCAGGAGAGGAGAAGAGTTATGCTGCAACAGGTTATGACCGCCCCACATGAAATCACCTTTCGAGAGGTAGAAGTACCGCAGGTAGGGGAAGAGCAGGTGCTGGTTCGCATTGAGAAAATCGGTATCTGCGGTTCGGATATCCATGTGTATCACGGAAAGCACCCCTTTACTTCGTATCCGGTCACACAGGGGCACGAGGTTTCGGGCATCATCGAGCGTGTGGGAGAAAAGGTCACGGAGTTTGTTCCCGGACAGAAAGTAACCATCCAGCCGCAGGTGGTGTGCGGAAAGTGTTATCCTTGCCGCCATGGGAAATACAATCTCTGTGAAGAACTGCGCGTCATGGGGTTTCAGACGACCGGCACAGCCAGTGAATATTTTGCAGTGGATGCCGAAAAAGTCATTGCCCTGCCGGAGTCCATGACACTCGACGAGGGCGCGATGATTGAGCCGCTGGCGGTTGCCGTGCATGCCGCGCGCCGTGCAGGGGAAGTGCGCGGATTGAAAGCCGTTGTGCTGGGTGCCGGGCCGATTGGAATCCTGACAGCGCAGGCGCTGCGCGGCTTGGGCGCCGCTTCGGTGATGATTACCGATGTCAGCGATACGCGTCTGGAAAAGGCCGCCGAGTGCGGAATAGAGTTCTGCATCAATACACGCGAGCGCGATTTTGGAGAAGCCATGCTGGAATGTTTTGGGCCGGACAAAGCCGATGTAATCTATGACTGCGCCGGAAACAATGTGACCATGGGGCAGGCAATCAGCTGTGCGAGAAAGGGAAGCACTATCATTCTGGTGGCGGTTTTTGCAGGCCCGGCAACAATCGATCTGGCTGTACTGAACGACCACGAGCTGGATTTGAATACCAGTATGATGTACCGGCGGGAGGATTATGAAGAGGCAATCCGGTTGGCAAACGAGAAAAAAGTGCTGCTGACGCCGCTGGTAAGCCGTCATTTCCGTTTCCGGGAATATCAGGCTGCGTATGAGTATATTGACGCGAATCGAGAAAGCACTATGAAAGTGATTATCGACGTGCAGAAATGATTTGTATTCACAGGGATGTCTTATCGTTCGCGTGGAAACAGCTTCAGAACTCGAAACAGCTGCTTCGCGAATGTACAGATTCCAAAGGAATTTAGTCCCTTTGGCAGGGGTCCAGGGGACAGCATCCCTGGTCGCCCATCGCAATGGGCGAAACCCTTATTCTTCCCCAAACGCAGGAAGGGGTGAGAAAATAGTCCATTGGGCTATTTTCGAGGGGGAACCCACGTATGGGGTTCCCCTTTTTCAGTTTTCCTATTATATATCTTGTCCGTAATACAGACCTACAGTCCGCCCATAACACAAATCAACCGCCTGAGAGGAGTTCAAAAATGGAATTGACTGATTTTAACGAACAGCATAACCACAATTATACAGAGGAAGACCGGTATGTTGTGCCAAAACAGCCGGAAGTGCGGGAATCTCTGGAAGCATTTCAGGACAGGAAATTCGGGGTAATGGTTACCTGGGGCACCTATTCCCAGTGGGGAATCGTGGAATCCTGGGCGCTGCCGGATGAAGACCGCAGCTGGGCGTGGCACGATATGGATAAACGCGTTGGAAGCCATGAATTCCGCAAGCGGTATCTCGAACTGGTGAAAACCTTCAACCCGGTGCGCTTCCGTCCGGATGATTGGGCGAAAACGTTCCGTGATGCCGGGTTCCAGTATCTGATTTTCATTACCAAGCATCACGACGGGTTCAGTCTGTGGGATACGCAGTATTCCGATTATAAAATCACCTCGCCGGAGTGCCCGTACAGCCGGAATCCCAACGCGGATATCTGCAAAGTGCTGTTCGATGCCTGCCGCGAAGAGGGAATTAAAATCCACGCCTATTTCTCCAAGCCGGACTGGCACAGCCCGTATTATTGGGCAAAGGGATTTTCAAAAGATGAATACATGACCCGTAACCCCAGTTATAACATTGAGCAGCACCCCGAGCTGTGGGAAAAATTCCGCGAGTATACCCGCAGCCAGCTGTTGGAGCTGGTGGAAAAATACGGCCGTTTAGAGTGCCTGTGGCTGGACGGCGGACAGGTAAACCCGGCCAACGGACAGGATATCCGCCTTTCTGAAATTATGGAAGAGGCGAGAAAAATCCAGCCGTGGCTGATGGCTGCAGACCGCACTGTCGGCGGTGAAAATGAAAACTTCATCACACCCGAGCAGCTGGTTCCTGACCACGTGATCCATGTGCCGTGGGAAAGCTGCATTACACTGGGTACCAGCTTTTCCTATAAATTCGATGATGAATACAAGGACGCAAGAACCGTCATCCATATGCTGTGCGATATTGTGGCGAAGGGCGGAAATCTGGCGCTGAATGTCGGCCCGCGCCCCGATGGCCTGCTGCCGGCCCCGGCGCTGCCCATTCTGGCGGAAATTGGCGCATGGCTGCGGCGCAACGGGGAAGCGATTTACGGAACCCGGCCGGCTGCTCCGTACCGCGAGGGGAATTTCGCTTATACCGGCAAAAACGGGCAGGTATATGCGATTTATCTGGCGCCTGCAAACGAGAAAATGCTTCCTTCTATTCTGGAAATCCCGGTGGAGGGGCATGTGGAGAAGGTTTCCCTTCAGGGTAAAGCGATGAAATTCACACAGGAAGGCAGAATCCTGCACGTGATGACCGAGCACGGCTATGACCTGGAGCCGGCCTATGTATTCACCCTTAGCAAATAAAAGAATATGGAACAGGTGGTCTTTTTGAGCCGAAATCGCTCGAAAAGGCCACCTGTTTTGTGCACGGCTTTTTCAGAAAATTGTTTTGAAATTGACACCGGATGAGTGTTGTGAAAAATAGACAGTATCAGGGCTGAAAATTCCCCGGGAAATCGCCTTTGCGTCATATTTACAAAAAAGCGGGGATATATTACAATTATTTTCTGTGGCCGAAAGGGTCGCAGAATTCAGGATAAAGGAGAAGGGGTTCGTATGAGTAAAAGCTCGTTCGACAGCCGCGTTTTTTACAAATCGGTTCTGGCACTGGTGCTGCCTATGGCCGTGCAGAATCTGATTAATGTCGGCATTTCATCACTGGATGTGATTATGCTGGGTAAGGTGGGAGAAACCGTACTCTCTGCCTCGTCCCTTGCGAACCAGATTCAGTTCATCATGACAATGATCTTTTTTGGCGTGACTTCGGGCGCGTGTGTGCTCACCGCACAGTATTGGGGAAAAGGCGACCGCCGCACCATCGAAAAGGTGCTGGGTATCGCTCTGCGGATTTCACTGACAACAGGCATCCTGTTTACATTGGCAGCGCTGTTTTTCCCTGCACCTCTGATGAGCCTGTTCACCAATGAACCGGACGTCATCGCAGAAGGTGTCAAATATCTGCAAATTGTCGGGTATTCCTATCTGTTCATGAGTATCACGATGGTATACCTGAACATCATGCGCAGCGTGGAAAAGGTCATCATTTCTACGGTTGTCTATTCTGTTTCGCTGGTTACAAACGGCGTTCTGAATGCGATTTTTATTTTTGGTCTGCTTGGCCTGCCCGCTATGGGGATTTCCGGCGCGGCACTGGCTACCAGCATTGCCCGTTTTGTTGAACTGGTTATCGTGCTGGTTTATGCGTACCGCCCCGGCCAGCCGGTGCGGCTCCGTTTTTCCGATATTTTCACCCGTGACCCGCAGCTGTTCCGCGACTTCCTGCGGTATTCCATCCCCGTTACCCTGAATGAAATGATGTGGGGCGGCGGCGTTTCCATGATTACCGCTATCATTGGGCATATGGGGCAGTCTGCTGTGGCGGCCAACTCGGTGGCACAGGTAACACGTCAGCTGGCCACGGTGGTAGCTTTCGGGATTGCAAACGCGACAGCGATTATGATCGGAAAAGCAATTGGAGAAGGCAGCGAAGATAAAGCTGAAGATTTTGGCCGCCGCTTTGTGTGGCTGACCGTGGTTGCCGGTGTGATCGGCGGTATTGTCGTGCTGATTGTCAGCCCCATTGCCAGCTCGACGTTGACCCTGACCGGCCAGGCCAGAGAATATCTGACCTTCATGATGTTCGTTATGTCGTATTTTGTCGTCGGGCAGGCATTTAATACCACGATGGTGGTAGGCGTTTTCCGTGCAGGCGGAGATACCAAATTCGGCCTGCTGGAAGATACCATCGCCATGTGGGGAATCTCGATTCTGGTAGGCTTTTTGGGTGCGTTTGTTTTCGGATGGAGCGTGCAGGCAGTCTATGTGGTGCTGCTCAGCGACGAAATTATCAAGATTCCGGTAAACTGGTGGCGGTATAAAACCAAAATCTGGCTGCGGAACGTAACGAGATAAGAAAGAAGGCTTTTTCATGGAGAAAATCATTCTGGCTTCCGGTTCGCCCCGGCGGCGGGAGCTGCTGGAGCTGGCGGGCGTGCCTTTTACTGTGCAGACTGCCGATGTAGACGAGAGCATCCCCGCAGGAATTTCCCCGGAAGAAGCAGTGCAGCTGTTAGCCGCAAAAAAAGCCCGTGCAATCGAGGCCGAAGGACGGACAGTGCTGGCGGCCGATACCGTTGTGGCGCTGGACGGGGTGATTTTTGGAAAACCGCAAAGCGAAGAAGACGCCCAAAAAATGCTGCGCACACTTTCCGGGAAAATCCATCAGGTGCATACCGGCGTGTGTATCCGGCAGGGTACACGGGAAGAAATTTTCTGCGAAACGGCACAGGTGGAATTTTACCCTCTGACGGCAGAGGAGATTGAGCGCTATGTGGCTTCCGGCGAACCGATGGATAAAGCCGGGGCTTATGGAATTCAGGGGAAGGGCGCCCTGCTGGTCCGTCGGATTGAAGGGGACTATTATACTATCGTAGGGCTGCCGGTAGCCCGCGTGGTACGGATGCTTCTATATTGATATGTGTATTCATATTGAAGTTAAAGCACGCAAATTATTTCTCTTATGGTTTTTTATAAACATATCCGCACAACCAGATGCATATGCTGTAGCAGGGCAAAAGCCCGGTAATGCATAATGGAAAGGATGCGGTTTGATGAAGGTGGTTGCAACAGGCGCTGCCATGGCGACGGAGTCCGGAAGGGCAGGGGGGCGCAGCGTCCAGCCCCCACACAATTTGATTCTTGAGGGAAGAAAACACCTTACGGCAACGGGCGTAACCAATGTAGACAGCTATGATGAGCAGACCATTGTTGCCTATACCGAGGAAGGACAGCTTCTTATCCGCGGAAGGGAGCTGCATATGGAGCATTTGAATACTGAGTCGGGCGAATTGACCGTGACCGGAGAAGTTCTCTCGCTGACATATGCCGAAAGCCGTCAGCAGGGTTCGTTCTTCTCCAGGCTGTTCCGATGAATGGGGAAGAGTTCCTTCCGGGATTCCTGCTTTCCCTTGCCATGGGCGGCTTGCTGGGCGCGATTTACGATGGGTTTCGTATTCTGTATATATTGCTTGACGGCGGAAAACGCCAGCGATTCCTGTTTGACGTCCTGTTCATGTGCGCTGCATCTGTGCTGACTTTTATCACTGCCTTGGCCGCCGAAAAAGGCCAGCTGCGCTTTTATATGATTGCAGGGGAAGGGATTGGCATGTGCCTGTGGGCTATGACGTTTGGGGAATTGACACTCTGGGCCGCAGGTGTGCTGCGCAGCTTGCTCCGGGCATTCAAAAAGCTGCTGCGACGGATGTTTTTTCCAATCCTCCGGTTCTTCCGGAAGAAAATGTGTG
>DVIY01000109.1 GCA_018710915.1 Candidatus Gallacutalibacter pullistercoris | reverse complement strand
ATCGAAGAGAAGATAAAGATTCATACATTGAAGAAATAAAAACAAAATCTGGAGAGGTTATCAAAAGAAATACTGATAAATTGAGTGAACATAAAGGACATGGGTGTGATAAAACACATCCAAGAAATAGTGGTGGCGGTAATGGCAACTGATTTCTTCCCGCAACGCCCCAATGCCCACCCGATGATTTACGCCTACGAGGACACCAATCCACAGTATCAAGGGCTTTTGAAGGTGGGCTATACCGCCATTGATGTGGACAAGCGTGTTGCCCAGCAGTACCCCACCAAACGACCGGATGGCAGCATCCCCTATCGCATTGTCTACCGGGAAAGTGCCATGTATCCAGATGGTTCCTCGTTCACTGACCATGATGTTCACCGTGTCTTGAAACGCAAGCAGATTACCGGCATGGGCGGCGAATGGTTTCGCTGTACTGTAGACGATGTGCGGGCGGCGGTGCTGGCAGTCAAAAACCATACTGCCAATATGGAGAATCGGGTCAATAGTTTCTCCATGCGTCCGGAACAGCAGGAAGCTGTGGACAAAACCGCTGCCTATTTTCAAAGTGCCTATGAAGAGGATTCCACACGCTACCCTAAGTTTTTGTGGAACTGCAAAATGCGCTTTGGTAAGACCTTTGCGTCCTATCAGCTGGCAAAACGAATGGGATTCAAGCGGATTCTGATTCTGACCTTCAAGCCAGCTGTGGTCAGCGCATGGCAGGAGGACTTGAACAGCCACATTGATTTTGAGGGCTGGCAGTTTATCAGCCGCAACACAGAACTGACCTATGAAACGGCAGACAAGTCTCGTCCCATCGTCTGCTTTGGCTCTTTTCAGGACTATCTGGGGGTGAATAAGGAAACTGGTGGCATCAAGGCAAAAAACGAATGGGTACATTCCACTAACTGGGATTTGGTTATCTTTGACGAGTACCACTTCGGAGCCTGGAAGGAAAATGCCAAAAAGCTGTTTGAGCAGGAGGACGAGGACAGCTACGACAGCGAAGATATGGATAAGTATGACCGTGGAAACGCCTACGATGAAACTTTCCTGCCCATCACAACCATGTATTATCTCTATCTGTCCGGTACGCCGTTTCGGGCGCTGAATTCCGGTGAATTTATCGAGGATCAGATTTACAACTGGACATACTCGGATGAACAGCGGGCAAAGGAAAACTGGCAGGGTGACGGAAATCCCTATGCAGCACTGCCCCGTATGGTGATGATGACTTACCGCATCCCGGACAGTATCCGTCAGATCGCCATGCAGGGAGAGTTCAACGAGTTTGACCTGAATGTCTTTTTCTCTGCCAAAGGCAAAGGTGCGGAGGCTCGCTTTGTCTATGAAAATGAGGTACAGAAGTGGCTGGATCTGATTCGGGGTGCTTATCTGGAAACCAGTGTGGATGATTTGAAGCTGGGAGCAAAAAAACCTGCCATGCCGTATGCCGATGTACGCCTGCTGAATGTGTTGCAGCATACACTTTGGTTTCTCCCCAATGTGGCTTCCTGCTATGCGATGAAAAATCTATTGATGCAGAAGCAGAATACTTTCTATCATGATTACACCATCAATGTTTGTGCAGGTACGGGCGCTGGAATTGGTGCAGCGGCTCTGGAGCCGGTGCAAAAATCCATGCGTGACCCATTGGAGAGCAAGACGATCACCCTCTCCTGCGGTAAGTTGACAACAGGTGTTACAGTCAAGCCATGGACAGGCATTTTTATGCTGCGCAATCTGTCCAGCCCGGAAACCTATTTTCAGGCAGCGTTCCGGGTGCAGAGTCCGTGGGAGATCACGACTGATGGCGGCAAAAAGGAAATTGTCAAGCAGGAATGTTATGTGTTTGACTTTGCTCTCGACCGGGCGCTCAAGCAGATTTCCGATTACAGCTGCCGTCTGAACATTGACGAAGGCAACCCGGAAAAGAAGGTAGCGGAGTTTATCAATTTTCTGCCGGTCATTGCCTATGATGGCAGCACCATGCGGCAGATTGATGCAGGTGAGGTTCTGGACATCGCTATGGCAGGCACATCTGCCACCTTGCTTGCCAAACGCTGGGAAAGTGCGTTGCTTGTCAATGTGGATAACGATACCCTTTCCCGTTTGATGGCCAATTCAGCGGCGATGGATGCCCTGATGAAAATTGAGGGCTTCCGCAGTCTGAACGAGGATATAAAGACCATTATCAACAAGTCCGAAGCCGTAAAAAAAGCAAAGAAAGAAGGCACAGAAAAACTCACACCAAAAGAGAAAAAGGAGCTGAGCGAGGAAGAAAAAGAGTATAAATCCAAACGCAAACAGATTCAGGAGAAGCTGATTAAGTTCGCCACCCGTATTCCGGTTTTTATGTATCTAACCGATTACCGGGAACGATGCCTGAAGGATGTTATCACACAGCTGGAACCAGGACTTTTCAAAAAAGTAACAGGTCTGGATGTCACAGATTTTGAGTTGCTGGTATCTCTCGGTGTGTTCAACGATTCGCTGATGAACGATGCCGTCTATAAGTTCAAGAGATATGAAGATGCCAGTTTGAGCTATACCGGCATTAACCGGCATGAAGGCGAGAACCGTGGCGGTTGGGATACTGTTATCACGGATGCTGACTATAACAGTATGTTCGCTTTGCAACAGGCTTCGATGGAAGCGCCGATTCCTTCGGCGGATGATTTGCCGGAAAAACCGTTTCTGGATTTTGCGGAAGCTGTCAGGGATATGGATCAACCTGAAAAGGACAAGCAGCATTCACCGAAGATTGCAGAAAGACCGGCTGCATATGGGCAGCATTTGGAAAAGCCACGCTATACCCCACCAGCACCAAAACCAGCAGAACCTGCACCACAAAAGCAGGTGGATTTGTCCTGTGTTGTGGTTGGTGGTCAGCTTCGGCATAAAGCATTCGGCGTGGGAACGGTCAAAGAAATCCAAGGTGGCTTGATTGTTGTAGTGTTTGGAGGGACGGAGAAAAAATTCCAGTTCCCCGGTGCGTTGCTGCAAGGCTTCCTGAGTTTGCCGGAATGATTCCACTACAGCAGTACAGGATAAAACTTATTAAAAGAACCGATGTGTTTTTCGTTAAAGAGAAATACATCGGTTTTCTTTTTGAAGAAAGCGACTAAGGAGCCTTCTTCAAGAACCGGAAAAGCTGACTGGCTATGGCTTGGGCAGTCAGCTTCTCCGGGCAGGAGTACAGAGGGCGGCAAGCCCTTTGTGCTGGGTACAGGGGCGCAGCGCCCTGTTGGGGTCAAGGGGCAAAGCCCATTGGCGGGTTGAGGGCAGCCGCCCCATCGGGTCAAGGGTGAAACGCCTTGCCCAGGGAGAGTTGATGCCTTGCGTCAACTCGTACTGGGTATTACCTGACGCAGAAATCCGCAGGTTTGGCGGCTGCGCCGCTGCTTCCCCTTCGGGAAAAATCAGCAGAGATTGGAGGGATGAAAATTGAAACTGACACGGCACAACGGACGATCCGGCAAGCATGGAACCTATAATCCCCGGCACAATGACCGCCGGTTTGATGTGGAAAACAGCGAACACATTGATGCCCAGCGAGCTAAGAAAAATGTGTACTGGGACTGCTACCGTGGCTTCACTACCCCGGAACTTCGGGAGAACCCGGAACAGCCAGATTTCAGCTTTGAAGAAATTGAGCGGATGTATTACTACGAGCATTACTCCGACCATGTAGATGCCCAGAATGCCCGAAACGAGAAAACCCGGCACACTGAGCGCAACCGCACGGTAGAAGATCTTTTGAAAAACAACAAGACCTGCCCAGAGGAAAGCATTTACCAGATCGGCACCATGGAAGAATCCGTTCCAGCGGGTACTCTGGCACTCATTGTCAGCGAATTTTACGAGGAGTTTGAACGGCGCTTTGGTTCCCATATCCACATTCTGGACTGGGCGCTGCATCTGGATGAGGGTACGCCTCACATCCACGAGCGCCATGTGTTTGACTGCAAAAACCGGTATGGGGAGTTGTGCCCCCAGCAGGAAAAGGCGCTGGAGGAACTGGGCTTTGAATTGCCTGATCCGAGTAGGCCCAAGGGCAAACACAACAACCGAAAACAGACTTTTGATGCAGTATGCCGGACGCTGCTCTTTGATATCAGCCGCAAACATGGGGTGCATTTGGAGCAGGAACCGTCCTATGGTGGGCGGGCGTATTTGGAGAAGCAGGACTACATTCTGATGAAGCAAAAGGAGCAGCTGGCCGCTCAGGAACAGAAGCTGGAGGAGCTGAC
>DVIY01000108.1 GCA_018710915.1 Candidatus Gallacutalibacter pullistercoris | reverse complement strand
AAGTAAAGCCGCCATTGCATGTCGTATCCCACTGCATGGGGGTTCTGCTGTTATCACGTGAATGAACTTTCAGAATCGCATAGATGCTTTCTTCACTCATTCCTTTATCGCGCAAAATCTGGAAATGGTTCAGGCTCTCGACATCGCGGTACTGTTCCAGCCGGTTGAAATTGGCGTTGGTCATGCCCAGCTCTTCACCCTGATAGATATACGGTGTTCCGCGCATGCCGTGTATCACTCCGGCAAGCATTTTGGCAGACTCTTTCCAGTACTCCCTTTCATCCCCAAACCGGGAAACAACACGGGGCTGGTCGTGATTGCACCAGAATACGGCATTCCATGCATTATGCTGCGCCATTCCCTGCTGCCACGAAAAAAGGATTTCTTTCAATTTTCCAAAATCAGCTGGCACGAGGACCCATTTCTCATTCCCCATAAAGTCCACCTTTAAGTGATGGAACGAGAAAACCATCGATAACTCACCACTCTCGGCGCCGGCATATCGGAAGCAATTTTCCATAGAAGTAGAGGACATTTCACCCACCGTGATGATTTCCGGGTCCTGCCCAAAGCTTTCACGGTTCAGTTCCTGCAAAAATTCGTGGATACGGGGGCCATCCGTATAAAAGCGCCGTCCATCCCCCACTTCGTCATCCTGATACTCTCCCTTGCTGATGAGGTTAACCACATCAAAGCGGAACCCCTTCACGCCTTTTCCCATCCAGAAGCGCACGATATCCTGCACTTCGCGGCGCACTGCGGGATTTTCCCAGTTCAAATCCGCCTGGGTTTTATCGAACAAATGCAGGTAATAACGATCCAGCTTTGGAACATATTCCCACGCGCTGCCACCGAATTTGCTTTCCCAGTTGGTTGGAGGCCCGCCGTTGTCTTTTCCTTTTCGGAAAATATAATAGTCCTGACAAACCGGATCGCCTTCCAGTGCTTTCTGAAACCACCGGTGGCTGGTAGAAGTGTGGTTGAATACCATATCCAGCATAATCCGGATTCCATATTTATCGGCTTCGGATACCAGCTCTTCAAAATCGTGCATAGTACCATAAATCGGGTCGATTTCACGATAATCAGCCACATCATAGCCATTGTCATTCTGAGGAGATACAAAAAACGGGGTCAGCCAGATATAATCTACACCCAGCTCTTTCAGATATGCCAGTTTTTGAATCACACCACGCAGATCTCCAGTGCCGTCTCCGTTGCTATCCAAAAAGGATTTGGGATAAATCTGATATACAACACTTTTCTTAAAATCCTGCATCATATTCGCCTCACTTAATAACGCACAACGGTTGTTTCTGCTGCTATGGCCTCGATTCCCGTCAAAAATTCAGGGGTGCAGTCCACCGGGTCTGTAATCAAAAATGCAGTGGTGGTAGGATGTCCAGCCTTGCGGATTTTATCGGGATCAAAGGTAATGAGCTTGTCGCCAACATGTACACGGTCGCCTACTTTTACATGCAGCTGGAATCCATCGCCATTCATGGAAACCGTATCGACCCCCACATGGATCAACACTTCCATACCATTATCCAGATGCAGGCCGCAGGCATGCTTGCTGTCTTCTATCACGGAACAAATCGTAGCCTCTGCCGGAGCCAGCACCACATTTCCGCTGGGTTCAATGCCAAGGCCATCGCCCAGAATCCCCTGTGAAAACACTTCATCGGGAATCTCGGAGAGGGGAATCACCTTTCCTGAAAGGGGCGCTTTCAGTTCAGGAGCGGCTGCCTGTACGCTGCCATCGGATTTTTCAGCGGCAGGTTCTGCAGCTGTTTCCACAGCCTGTTCCTGCACTGTGACGCGCTCCGATGCAGGAAGCTTCTTTTTGCCCACCAGAAGAGTCAGGAAGAAAGGAACGACAATCGCAACAGCCATTGCCAGCAGGAAGCTGAGCCAGAATTCCGGCTTGATAGAGAGAATTCCAGGCAGGCCGCCTACACCGATAGAATAAGCCATCACGCCGCTTCCGATAGAGATAACGGCTGCAGCAGCTGAACCAATCATGCCGCACACCAGCGGGAAAACATACTTCAGGTTTACACCGAACAAAGCGGGCTCTGTAACGCCCAGATAGCAGGAAATACAAGCGGGGATGTTGACCTGCTGTGCACGCTCATTTTTCTTTTGCAGAACGGCCATTGCCAAAACCGCAGAGCCCTGTGCAATATTGGAAAGCGCGATCATTGGCCAAAGGTTGGTGCCCTGATACAGGTTTACGAGCTGCGAATCGATTGCATTGGTCATGTGGTGCAGGCCGGTCATCACAACCGGTGCATAGACAAATCCAAACACCGCTGCAAACAGCCACTTTACGCTGGAAGTAAGTCCCATATAAACTGCCGAAGCAATGGCATCGCCAATCTTCCAGCCAATCGGGCCTACGATGGTATGAGCGATAATCACAGCCGGAACCAACGAACAGAAAGGAACCACAATCATACTGACTACTTCGGGGCAATGCTTCTTGAAGAATTTTTCAAGATAAACCAGTACAAAGCCGGCCAGCATTGCGGCAATTACCTGCCCCTGATAACCGATCATCTGCACCTGGACAAAGCCGAAATCCCACACTGGAATTTCTTCTGCGGTTGCCACAGAAAAACCATTGAGCAGCTGAGGGGAAACCAGTGTCAAGCCGAGGATAATGCCCAAAATCTGTGTGCCGCCCATTTTTTTTGTGATCGACCAGACGATTCCTACCGGAAGCATATGGAACACGGCTTCTCCGATCAGCCAGAGAAAACTGTATACGCCAGACCAGAAAGTGGATACATCTGCCAGGCTCTGCGTACCGCCATTAAAGAAGTTGA
>DVIY01000012.1 GCA_018710915.1 Candidatus Gallacutalibacter pullistercoris | reverse complement strand
TCGAACACCCATTATCTTACACCACCTAATATAAATATAAACGGTTGAAATATAATCTTTTCAACCGTTTAATAAATATTCTATTACCACACTTGGGCCAATTTTATAAAGCTTACAGTTTGCCGTCGCGCACAAGTGCAGCTGTCTTTAAAATTCCAATTTGTGTTTTGGCGTCTGGAATTTTATTTTCCATTACCATTTTCACTGCTTCTTCGAGCGGAATACGCTCCACCTCTATAAACTCGTCATCATCGGGATCCTGCTCTCCCCAGCTGTCAATCCGGCAAGCCCACAAACGGATAATTTCATTGGTATAGCCCGGAGTCGCATAGACATTGCCAAGGGAAATATATTCACGGGAAGTCGTACCGGTTTCCTCTTTCTGCTCGCGCTTCATCGCTTCAAAAGGGTCTTCCCCTTTCTCCAGCTTACCCGCAGGCAGTTCCAGCACAATCTCACCAAAGGGGTACCGGAACTGGCGCACAAACAACAGCTCATTTTTCTCTGTCAATGCTGCCACACTCACACCGCCGGGATGTTCCACCACTTCACGCTTTACCACAGCCCCATTTTCCAGCTCTGCATCGTCCAGACGAACCTGAATAATTTTCCCATGAAAGAGATATTCCTGATGCAGCGTTTTTTCTGTCAGCTTCATAAATCTGATCCCTCCCTTATTTTTATGACACCGAAGACCCTTTTGGTTCATTATATCACATTCTGTACCGGAAAAAAAGCGGCTCATAAAGCAAAGAACGGCCCTTTTGCAATCCGTCTAAAGCAACAAAAAAAGAGAAAAAGAATCGAAAATACCAGAAATAATAAAATAGTACAAGCGTTTCCAATCTGTAAGAGTATCATAAAATCAGATTTATTTTATAAAAGGAGGTGCTGAACATGATAGCAGGAAAGGATCGCAAAATTCTGCGTTGTTTGGCCGCACAGCAGCTGGAAGCATATCACAGCAATAAAAATCAGCAGCGCATTGCCCTTTGGGAACGACATAACAACTGCCAAGGTGAACGTCCAATTATCCATATTGAGATGGATACTTTTGAACAGGAAATCATTCCACCCATGCTGCGCTGTGAAAATGAAACAGCACGTGCTCTGGAATCGTCTTTATATCGGAATTTTCTCAACCTTACCCTGTTGGATGACGACTGGGTGGTACCGGATTATTTTCCGATAAGCTGGCGCACCTGGTTTATTCCTTTCGGACAGGAGATCGGCCGCAGTTTTGCCGTTGATGGAAATGGCGTTTCTCTTGGACACCATTTTAACTATGTGATCAGCGACCTGGAAGAAGGCTGGGATTTGCTGCATGATTCACAATTTGGCGTAGACCGCGAAGGTACCAAAGCCTATGCAGATGCAGCACAAGAAGCCTTTGGTGATATTCTCCCCGTGCGTATGACCGGCGGCGGATTGTATTCCGTTCCCACACAGGATGTTGTTCATCTGATGGGGCTGGAAACCATGTGCTTCTCCATGTACGATTACCCGGAACTGTTTCACAAGATGATGGATCGCCTGACAGACGATTACCTGGCCTATTTCAAATTCCTTACGGAAGAAAATCTTTTGCTCCCCACCACAGAATTTGAAGGTGTGGGACAGGGCAGCCGCTGTTTTACACAAGAACTGCCCGCCGACCATGTAACTGGGCCAAAAGATGTTTGGGGATTTATGGACTCACAGGAAACCGTGAGTATTTCTCCCGAGATGTTCGGTGAATTTATCTTCCCATATTACAAAAAGGTTGCTGACTGCTATGGCCTGCTTTCTTACGGCTGCTGTGAACCGGTGCACCCAGTATGGGAATATATCCGCCAGTTCCAGAATCTCCGCAAGGTGAGCGTTTCTCCCTGGTGCGACGAAACCTTTATGGGAGAACAGCTGCGAGGTACTCGAACCATCTTCCACCGCAAACCAAGCCCCAATTTTCTCGGCGTAGGTGAAAACCTGGACGAAGATGCTTTCCGTGCCCATATCCGTGCAACTCTCGAGGCTGCACACGGATGTGAACTGGAAATCACACAGCGCGACGTTTATACCATCAATCACGATATCGCCAAGGCACAGCGTTATGTTGCCATTATACGTGAGGAGATCGAAAAACACTGGCATCCCTGATTTTACGCAAAAAATGCCCCCGCATCGGGCAATGATGCCGAAGCGGGGGCAAATTCTCAGCGGTAGATTCCCTCTTCACGCCAGATTTTCTGCATCAGTTCATACCGTTCCAGCGGCAGGCCGGTATAAACACAGTTGGAAGTTGAGAAAATGAATCCATAATTTCCGTCCATTCCCTCACGCAGACAGCGGCGAACATCCTCCACTGCTTCTTCTTCCGTACCAGTTTGCAGCAGGCCGCAGTTCACGTTGCCGATTGTGCAGATACGGTCGCCATATTTTTGACGGACTTCGGTCAAGCTCATATGGCCCTGCGGGTCAATGGAATGAAGGGCATCCGGGCCGCAACCCACAATCTGATCCAGAATGGGGTTGATATTGCCGTCGGTATGCTTAATGGTATAATACCCCAAGCGCCGGTAGGTATCGATACATTCCTTCAAATGCGGAGCTACCAGCTCGGCAAACAAATCCGGGGAAAAGAACGGGTTTACATTAAACGCATAGTCAGAGCACAGCGCAAAGCCATCCAGAAGGCCGGTTCCTGCCAGCGCAGAAGCACCCTTTTCAGCAGCCTCCATCCAGCGGTTTTGCTGGTCGTGCAGGCTGTCGGGGTCTTCATACATCTGTACAGAAACCTCCATCATGTCTTCTCCTGTGGGAATACTCAGCGTTGTATCGCCATGCATCACAATGAAATATTCATCCCCGGTCTTCTCACGGATGATTTCCAGCAAACGGCGGGTTTCGGGAAGATTGGCCGGATTGGGATGTACAAAAATTGCGTCATGATTATAACGCTGGGCAGTCTTGATATACAGGTCAGCCATATCCTGCAAATGCAGTTCCTTCTCATGCGTACTCATCTGATTCCACTGGGAATAATACCGATGAGAGGGATGCACACGGCCAAATGCCTCCATTGTGAGGAAAAACACCAGCTCAAACTGCGGCACATGGCCTGTAATCTTTTCACGGCGCAACGCCTTTGCAAATCTCTGCTTATGGGTATCTGCCATTCTCAAACATTCCCTTCAGGTTTTTATTATTCGGTTTCAAAATACATTTGTTCAATATACTGTTCCATAAATACCGGACTGGTTGAAAGCTCTATGAGCTTTGCACTGTCACGCAGATGCATTGCTGTTTTGCGCATTTCCTGGTCAAGCAGCATCACCGCACCGGAACCGGCTGCATTTCCAAGCACTTTTACCCGGTTTTCCAGCACGGGCGGAAACAACCCAATGACTGCCGCTGCGTGCGGGTCAATATAGCTGCCGAATCCGCCGCAGATATCAAACTCTCCGATTTCTTCTGCCGGCTGCCCACATTCCTCCAGCATGGTCAAAATACCCGCACAGATTGCTGATTTTGCCAGCTGTACCTGGCGGATGTCCTGCTGTGTCAGGAAGACTCCGCTGTCTCCAATCCATACGCAGTCTTCCCCATCCGGAGCTTCTTCCGGGTCTATCAGCGCGCCGGTCTCGTCAATCCGCCCGCTCTCTACCAGCCGGGCGACCAGTGAGATTAAACCACTGCCGCAAAGCCCTTTTGCCTTGCCATCTCCAATGGTATGCCAGTGCAGGCTGTTATCGCTGCCAAGTTCTACCCGGTCAATCGCACCCGGAGCAGCTGCCATTCCCATATGAATACAGGCGCCTTCCAGTGCTGGCCCGGCAGCTGTGGAACAGGTATAGAGATTGCCGTCATGATACAGCGCCATCTCACCATTGGTGCCGATATCTGCCAGCAATACGGTTTTATTTCCTTCCCACAAATGTGAAGCCGTCATCGCACATACCATATCCGCTCCCACATAAGCCGAAACGCAGGGCGGCAGATACAACGCCGCGTTTTGATAGGCCGGGAACAAATGGCTTGCCAGCATCTCTTCTCCAAACAGTGACTGCGGAGTAAAAGGAGAAACCGCAATCGAAGAAGGGTCATATCCCATCAGGAAGTGAAGCATCGTTGTATTGCCGGTAATCACAATTTGTTTTACCTCATCCTGGGAAGCATCTTTTGCCAGCACTTCTGCAAAGAGTTCTTCCAGCTGCGAAACAACAATGCGCTGCAATTCCAGATGCTGTTTGGCTCCAATTCGGGTAATCACATCGGCGCCGTGTACCGACTGTCCATTCAAACGGCCAGCTCCGCGCACGACCTTTCCGCCAAAACAGGCATACACTGCCAGTGTGGTCGTGCCGATATCCACTGCAATTCCCCAGCCCTCTGTCTGAATGGCGTCACGCACTCCTTCCAACAATACTTCTGCCGCATCTCCCTGTGCAAGGATCACAGTGCAATCGCCTACTGCGCGGGCAGAACAGGCCAGACGAACCCCCTCGGCAATTTCCTGCGGCGAAAGCAAACGCTTTTCCTCTTCTGTAAGCGGTGAAAGTGCACCAAAAGCTTTTACACGGCACTTGCCGCAGGTATGATGTCCACCACAGGGCATGGGCAAGCCATACGGCGCAGTAACCGACGACAAAAGGAGTTCACCGGAAAAGGCAATCTCCTCCCGGTGTTCTCCTGCCTGAACTTGAATAACTGACATGGCGGCTCCTCCTTTACGGCACCCCGACCGGGTACCCGGATAAAATCCAAACACTCTGCAAAGCGCAGAAATGGATTCTCAATCATAACCACAGTATATCAAAGGAAAGAGGCTGAAAACAATGAAAAAATATGAGGATTTTTGTACTTTCATGCGGGATTTGGGATTTGATGAAGTCGCCCAGCTGGATATATCAAATATTCAGCTCTTGCCAGAAGTACGGGAAATGTGCGCAGCCAACCGGTGCGGCGCTTATAACAAAAAATGGTGCTGCCCGCCAGCCTGCGGCACGTTGGAAGAGTGCCGGGAGCGGGTATCTCAGCATGAAGCTGCTATCGTCATGCTTACCGTCACCAAACTGGAAGATTCCTTTGACTTTGAAGGGATGCAGGAAGGCTCACGCCATCACCGCGGGCTATTTCAAAAGGCCATGGAATTGCTGCGCGAGCAGAAAGTGGAATTTTTGCCGCTGGGGGCGGGTGGATGCCCGGGATGTGAAACCTGCACATACCCGGACGCACCCTGTCGTTTTCCCGAAAAGCTGACAGTACCGATGGAAGCTTACGGCATGATGGTCAGCGATGTATGCCGGGCGTGCGGCCTGCACTATTGCGGTGGCAGCGGAACCGTCACTTATGTTTCTATGATTCTTATCTGACAGGATTTTCCCCGCGCCATTGACGGACTGTATCTACCATCGCCAGATATCCCTCTGTGGGTACATAGTCCGGGATGGAATTGCCCGAAGCAAACGCAATTCCGCCATGTCCTTTTACCTTCTCCAGGCAATCAAGCACATACGCACGAATCTCCTCTGGAGTCTGACGGCACAGCACATCGGTATCGATTCCACCGAAATTGCCGATACGGTCGCCGTACTTATCTACCCAGACACTGAAATGTGCGATACCATCTTCGTTAGAATGTTTGGCGTCGATATTGGCCAGATCGATAATGTCGTCAAATACAGCAAACAGGTTTCCGCAGGAGTGCAGCAGGAAGGGACGGCCTGTCTTATGTACCAGATCGGTAATGCGGCGGTACTGCGGCAGAATATGGTCACGGATGTCATCGGTGGGCAGCAGCGTCATGGTATTAAATCCCAGGTCATCGCCAAAGCGCAGGACGCAATATACATCGGAATATTCACGCAGAAAACGTTCCCAGATTGCTGCATGTACATCGCCCATTTTGCGGAACAGGTCGGCATAAAGCTCTTCATCGTCTGAACGCAGGAAGCACAGATCCATATATCCCACCAGATCCTGTACACATTCAAACACGCCGGTACCCACACCGCCAATTGCCTTCATGCCGGACGGGCAAGTCTCTGCCAGCATTTGGATTCTGGGGCCAAACTTCTCGAAGAACAAATCGGGCAGGCGCTCCCAGGGATACCGTTCAAAATCGCTGCGTTCTTTGATGCAGCCTTCCTTGTGCGCTCCCAATGCACCGCCGCCGATTAGGATCTCGGTGATGCAGAATTCCATAGAAGCCGTATCATATCCCATCTGCTTCCAGAAATCCCAGTACTGACGGAAGCCTTCACGCATTTCTGCGGGGTCATTGGAAGCCATCAGCGGAAATGGCTCATAACCGGTCGTCTCACGAATTACTTTTTCCCCTACCAGATGTTCATACAGTGGAATACGGTCTACCCACTCATTGCGCGCTGCCTTGACCACATTCCGATAATCCGGCTGAAAATCCTGATACTGTGTGACTTTCATTTTACATTCCTCCCTTTAAATTTATACCAGCTTAGCTTTTAAAAAGGAACGGCAGACCACCAGCATGATACTCCTCCCAGCCGGCCCTAATAGCCCGCTCTCATGTCGGCGCAGCCCGCCGCAATCCTTTTATCTATCAACACTATTATAACATTCACATACAGATTTACCAGAAAATGTACTCTTTAATATTAGGACAAATCTATTTTCAGGAGGTACCCCATGCCTGACCACATCCTATTGGAAAATGTGAATGATACTGCCAGACTTCCAAATTATCCGATTGAGTGTTACCGTTCATTCAATTCCAAATATATGGACGCCTCTCTTTTACACTGGCATTTCTGCTGCGAGATGGTATTTGTGCATCATGGAGAACAACGGGTCAGCATCGGCGGAACTCACCTCACACTCAGTGCCGGAAGCTGCATCTATATTCATCCTCGGCAGGTACATGAATTTACTAACAGCAGTCCTGACGGAACTGACCTGACACTGTTAAAATTTGATACCTCCCTGCTGCTCTCCCGCACGCCGTATGATGCCGAACAACAATATTTGCGCCCATTCCTTCCAGAAAGCGGATACCGCTGCCTGACTTTTACCAGCGCAGCAGAGCGCGTGCAGCCACATTTGGACAGACTGCTTCGGGAAGGCGAAAAACACACTTTTGGATTCGAAACCCGCATGCGAAATTCTATCTGTATGCTGGTGGAAGAATTGCTGGATTCGCTCTCTGCTGCTCCTGTCAATACCGCCTGCCTTTCAACACAGGAGCAGGAACAGTTTAATCTGGTGCTGCAATATCTGTCAGAACATTTCGTGGAAGAAAACCTGATGGATACTGCACTCTCCATATGCAGCCTGAGCTACAGCAACTTCGCAGCCAAATTTAAACGCATGTTTGGAAAAACCTTTACCGAATATCTCAACCATGTGCGTATTTCCAATGCATGCCAAATGCTGGTCAATTCGAGTGATTCTGTCGCTTTTATTGCAGAAGCCTGCGGGTACCATGACGCAGGGTATTTTGGACGGATGTTCCGCAAAATTACCGGCCTTTCTCCACAGGCCTATCGTGCAGAGTGGGAACGCCTTCGCCAGGAAAATTGATTTTCTTCACCAAACCACCTCCGCAGGAATAGTATGGACAGAAGGTAAACGCCTTCACACCATAGAAAAGGAGCGGTTGCGGATGAATGAACCGTTTTTACTCAGCAGCCTGCGGGTAGGTGAAAGCGCGTGCGTCTCGGGGCTGGAGATGTATGGCCCCATGCGCCGCCGGCTGCTGGATATTGGCCTGACCGAAGGAACCCCTGTTACCTGCCTGCTGCGAAGCCCGTTCGGAGACCCCTCCGCCTATGAGGTGCGCGGAGCTGTATTTGCACTGCGTCAGGAGGATTCCCGTCAAGTGCGCATGGTGCGCAGAGGCGTTTCGTGGGGATGACAGGCGGGCGGGTGATCGCACTGGCCGGGAACCCCAATGTGGGAAAAAGCACCCTCTTCAACCGCCTTACCGGCCTGCATCAGCACACAGGCAACTGGCCCGGAAAAACGGTTTCCAACGCATCAGGACGCTTTTCCTTTCACGGGGAATCTTATCTTCTGGTAGATCTTCCGGGTACCTATTCGCTGATGGCTCATTCTGCCGAAGAAGAGGCTGCGCGGGATTTCCTCTGTTTTGGGAATCCAGATGCCTGTATCGTTGTGTGCGACGCTACCTGTCTGGAACGGAATTTGAATCTGGTCATGCAGGTACATGAACTGATTCCTCGAACGGTAATCTGTTTAAATCTGATGGATGAGGCAAAGCGGAGGGGAATCCAGGTTTCTCCGCAGCAGCTGGAAAAATCACTTGGAGTGCCGGTCATTCCAGTGACCGCGCGCAGCGGCGACGGTGTAGAGACTTTGTTGGCAATACTGGAGCGGGTGTGTCAGGAACCCGAACCGGAACATTGGGAAGCGCCTTGTCCAGAAGCAGCCAAACGTGCCGCAGCCATTGTCGAACCTGTTTTGTATGCGCAGGGCGTCCCCTTGCCCCGATGGACGGCCATGCGGCTGCTGGAAGGCGACCGCTCTTTGCGCCATGCCATACAGGAGCAATGGGGAGCGGGCGGTATTCCAGTAGAACATGCATTATCATTGGCGCGCCGCGAACTGGAGCGCGGCGGAATTTTCCCGGAAGAGCTTCCGGATCAAAATGTGGCCTGTCTGGCAGAAGCCGCTGTGCAGGCATGCGGCAAGGCGGTACAAGGCGGCGGCCCCTCCGAACGTGCAAAGCGCCTTGACCGTATCCTTACCGGCAAATGGACGGGAATTCCCCTGATGCTGCTTTTACTGGCAGCGATCTTCTGGATTACCATCACAGGTGCCAATATTCCCTCCCAGTGGCTTTCGGAAGGCCTCTTTTTTCTGGGCGAAAAGATGAGCGAAGGCCTTTTATGGCTCGGTACACCAGTCTGGCTGGAAGAACTGCTCATCATGGGAATCTGGCGCGTGCTGGCATGGGTAGTGTCTGTCATGCTGCCGCCTATGACCATTTTCTTTCCACTGTTTACACTATTGGAAGATTTGGGATATTTGCCTCGTATTGCCTTTACGCTCGACCGATGCTTTCAAAAAGCACATGCCTGTGGAAAGCAGGCACTGACCATGTGCATGGGGCTGGGCTGCAATGCAGTTGGTGTTACCGGGTGCCGTATTATTGATTCCCCGCGGGAACGTCTCATCGCCATACTCACCAACAGTTTTATGCCCTGTAACGGTCGTTTTCCCACTTTAATCACTCTGATTGGACTCTTTTTTGCTGTTGGAACCGGTGCTTCTGGCTCGATTCTTTCTGCTTTATTGCTGACAGCTGCACTGCTGTTGTCAGTAGGTATGACTTTTCTGGTTTCCCGCCTGCTGTCTCATACGGTCTTGCGCGGAGAAGCCTCCTCTTTTACATTGGAACTCCCCCCTTTCCGCCGTCCGCAGGTAGGGCAGATCCTGGTTCGTTCTGTGCTGGACCGCACGCTGTTTGTGCTTGGAAGAGCGGTTTCTGTAGCTGCTCCAGCAGGTTTGGTGATCTGGCTGATGGCCAATCTCACAATCGACGGCCAGACCATCCTGGCTTTGTGTGCCGGTGCGCTTGATCCATTCGGGCGTCTTTTGGGGATGGACGGAGTCATCCTGCTGGCATTTATCCTGGGATTCCCGGCAAACGAAATTGTGATACCGATTATTGTTATGGCCTATATGGCACAAGGGCATCTGACCGAACTCGATCTTCCTGCATTGGGTCAACTGTTTCGTGAGAACGGCTGGACGTGGCTGACTGCTTTGTGCACCATGCTGTTTTCATTGATGCATTGGCCCTGCTCGACAACCTGCCTGACCATCAAAAAAGAGAGCGGAAGCTGGAAATGGACCGCTTTATCAATTATATTGCCGGTCATTTGCGGGGTTCTGGTCTGCCTGACAGTCGCTTCCGCAGTCCGTCTTATTACAAACTGGCTATAGGTTCCTTCGCTGATACAGCAAAAATTCATGACAAAACTTTGTATTTTGCTATAGCTTTTTTTCGTCGGAAGTGATAAAATATCCGTATAGTAAATCCGAGATTTCGCTATGCGGCTAAAAGCCCAAATTCGGCGACGGATTCTGGAGGGAACTCATTATGAAATTGATTTTTGCAATCGTCAGCAACGATGACAGCAGCGCAGTCTCTTCTGCTTTGACCAAGAACGGCTATTCTGTCACCAAGCTCGCCACAACCGGTGGTTTTTTGATGGCCGGCAACACCACTTTTATCTCTGGTGTGGAAGACGACCAGGTGGATAAGGTAATCGAAATCATCAGCAAGCAGAGCAGCCGCCGCACACAGATTGTCCCCAGCACTTCCACGATGGATGTGGGGATGTACTCTTCCTTCCCGGTAGAAGTTACCGTGGGCGGTTCTACAATCTTCGTGCTGAACGTGGACCGTTTCGAGAAGGTGTAAATTGCGTTTTCCAAACTTTGCTGGCAATCAGGAAATAAAGCAGCTCCTGTCTACATTGTTTACAGAAGGCCGCCTTCCCCATGCAATGATTTTGCAGGGCGAGGACGGCCTTGGTAAGCATATGCTGGCAGAAATTCTTGCAGCCGCCACGGTTTGCACGGCAGGAGCAGGGCAGGCCCCCTGCGGTAAATGCCCCGGCTGTATCAAAGCTGCTGCCGGTTCTCACCCGGATATTCACCGGGCACAGGGGACCGGTGCGTCGCGTTCCTTCCATGTGGACGAAATCCGTTTTATCCGTTCGGATGTATATAAAAAACCTAACGAAGCTTTACGGCGGGTTTATCTGCTGTTAGGCGCTCATACGATGTCGGTACAGGCACAAAATGCATTGCTGAAAGTATTGGAAGAACCTCCGCCGCATGCGCTGTTCATCCTTACTTGCCCCTCTGCTTCTGCACTGCTGCCTACCGTCTGTTCCCGTACGCAGATTTTTACACTAACCCCACCACCTTTTGAAGAGGCTGTCTCGGCGGCATTGGAAAAATGCCCGCAGATTTCACAGCACGAAATGGAGGAAGCCGCCCGGCAATACGGCTGTAATGTGGGTAAAATGATTGCTTCTTTCTCAGAAGAGAGCCATGCTGCCGCCGCAACGCTGGCTGTTTCTATTGCTTCATCGCTTTGCTCCCCACAGGAATTCCCTCTTTTGGAAATGACCGCCCCGCTTCTGCGTGATCGTGCGATGATTCGCGAAGTAATGGGGCATTTACTATTGATTTTCCGCGATGCCTGTGCTGTACGTACCGGCAGTACGATTTTGCTTTCCGGTGGAAATGATGCAGAAAAAGCAGCTCGGCTTCTTGCCAGGCAGTTAACCAGAAGCCGGTTGGTATGTCTCCCGATTCTGGCGCAGGAAACACTGGACCGGGCAGAGCGAAATGCAAACACCTCTCTGCTGGTTACAGAGTTCTGCTCGCAACTGCGGGAGCTGGCGGGAAGATAAAGATAAAATAGCAACATGGACAGCCCTATACGGCTGCCTTATCTATAGATTGGAGGTCCTGCATGACCAAGGTAATTGGAGTGCGTTTTAAAAACGTCGGAAAAATGTATTATTTTGATCCCGGAGAAACCCAGCTGAAAAAAGGGGAATTTGTCATTGTAGAAACAGCCCGGGGAATTGAATGTGGTGAAGTCACCATGGAAAACCGTGAAGTTGCGGAAGAATCCATCGTACAGCCGCTGAAAAAGCTGATCCGCATTGCCACCAAAGAAGATCTTGCACGGGTAGAAGAAAACCGGAAGCGCGAAAAAACCGCCTTTGATATCTGCTGTAAAAAAATTGCCGCCCACAAGCTCGAAATGAAGCTGGTGGACGTGGAATATACCTTTGACAATACCAAGATTCTGTTTTACTTTACCGCAGACGGCCGCGTGGATTTCCGCGAACTGGTAAAAGATCTGGCCGGTGTGTTCCGCACACGCATTGAATTGCGTCAGATTGGTGTCCGCGATGAGTCCAAAATGCTGGGTGGCATCGGAATCTGTGGGCGTCCTTTCTGCTGCGCTACTTTTTTGGGCGGTTTTCAGCCGGTTTCTATTAAGATGGCAAAAGAACAGGGGCTTTCTTTGAACCCTGTCAAAATATCCGGAGCCTGCGGGCGCCTGATGTGCTGCCTCAAGTATGAACAGGAAGCCTATCAGGATCTGCTGAAAAGCACCCCGAAAGTAAACGCTGTGGTGATGACTCCTGACGGAAAAGGAACGGTTATCGACCAGAACATTCTGACCGGTATGCTGACGATACAGCTGGACAAAGCTCCGGAAGCAGCACCCAAAACTTTCCATATGAAGGAAGTGCGGGTTTTGCGCGACGGACGTATTCAGGTAAACAAAAAAGAATTGGAGCAGCTCAAGTCCCTCGAAAAAGACTGATATATCGAGGTATATTCTGTTGGAGTTTTGTCTTAAAAAAACACAAAAAAGTATAAAATCCCGTTTTGATACAGGGAAGAATTTGCAAAAGTTATTGCTTTTTTTGCAAAACTCATTATAATAAAGGTATACCAAATTAGGAGGTGCCCACCATGGCATATGTTATTAACGATTCCTGCATTTCCTGCGGTGCTTGCGCAGCTGGCTGCCCCGTTGAGGCTATTTCCGAGGGTGACGGCAAGTACGAGATCAACGCTGACGTTTGCATCGATTGCGGTGCTTGCGCAGACGCATGTCCCGTTGGCGCTCCCGAGCAGGGCTGATTACCTGACAAAGTAAAGAAAGCAGGGCATTTTTTGAATGCTCTGCTTTTTTTCTTTCTGTAAATTCCTCTGAAACCGATAATTCTGATGAAAGAAGGCGCGTACCATGCCGCAGGCTGTCTGGGAACCCCTATCCCCTTCCATTTCTGTGCTTACCACTCCACAGCATACCTTTAATACCGATACCATTCTGCTGGCGTCTTTTGCTGCGCCAAAGCGGCATGAACTCTGCGCAGATTTCGGAACCGGCTGCGGTACAATTCCCCTGTGGTGGGCAGGGCGATGCACGCCAAAACACATCTGGGCAGTGGAATTACAGGAACAGGCAGCCTGGCAGGCAGAAGAGTCGGTACGGCACAATCAGCTGGAAGAGTCCATCACCATTGTACGCGGCGACCTGCGCACGCTCCCACGGATTCCCGGTATGGAAGACCTTCATCTAATCTCCTGCAATCCCCCCTATCAGGCCGCTGGGGCAGGAATTGTCAGCGCGGGCAGTCAGGAGCAGCTGGCACGGCATGAACTCTCCTGCACGATGGAAGACGTTGTACAGGCTGCCTTTCCGCGGCTGCGCTGGGGAGGCCGGCTATGTATCTGCCAACGCCCGCAGCGGCTGGCTGATGCCATGGTATTGTTCCGGCAAAATGGGCTGGAACCCAAACGCCTGCGCCTGGTGCAGCAGCGCCCCGGAAAAGCCCCTTTCCTCTTTTTGCTGGAAGGCAGACGGGGCGGAAAGCCCGGGCTTACTGTAGAACCTGTTCTGCTGATTGAAGGCGAAAACGGCGGAATTTCTGCCGAAATGGAAGCGATTTACGGAGAGTACCGGCAGACCGCCGGCAAAAAAGCACATGCCCCGAAAGGAGATAAAACAGAATGAGCGGAATGTTGTATGTGGTGGGAACCCCAATTGGAAATCTTTCGGACTTTTCTCCCCGTGCACAGGAAATTTTATCGCAGGTCGATTTTATCGCTGCGGAAGATACCCGGGTTACGCTGAAGCTTCTGAACCATTTCGGCATCAAAAAGCCAATGGTCAGTTATTTTGAGCACAACAAATACCAGCGCGGAGAGATGATCTGCGACCGGATTCAAAACGGCGAAACCTGCGCCCTCGTTTCTGACGCTGGCATGCCTGCGATTTCTGACCCCGGTGAAATGCTGGTCGCACAGTGTGCAGAGCGTGAAATCCCGGTGCAGGTGGTTCCCGGCCCCAGCGCAGTGGTTTCCGCATTGGCTATCAGCGGGCTTCCAACTGGGCGCTTTACTTTTGAAGGCTTTTTGAGCACCGCCAAAAAGAGCCGCCGCGAGCATTTGGCAGAAGTAAAGACAGAGCGCCGCACGATGGTATTCTATGAAGCACCGCACAAGCTGCTGACCACGCTGGAAGATATGCTGGCCGCCTGGGGCGACCGCCGGATTTCAATTGTCCGTGAGCTGACCAAAATTCACGAAGAAGTACGGCGCACCACCCTTTCACAGGCCGTCGCGTATTATCGGGAAAACACGCCAAAAGGCGAATTTGTGCTGGTAATTGAAGGTGCGGCAGAAGAAATACCCGAGAGCATGACACTGGGACAGGCGGTGCAATTTGCACGTGAACTGATGGAGCAGGGATGTTCTGCTTCAGAAGCTGCAAAACAGGCTGCACAGGCCTCTGATTTTAAAAAAGGAGAACTGTACCGCCTGTTGATGGAAGAGAAAGCGTAATACTTTCTTTCATCCAGAAGCAAAAATCTTATCATCGAACCTTTCAGGGGAAACTCCGCATGTGGGTTTCCCCTTTTATTTTCCCGGACGGAACTCACTGGGCAGCCGCCCTGTCGTCTTTTTGAACATTCGGGAAAAATAATTGTAGTCCTCCACACCTACCTGCCGGCCTGCCTCCATCAATGGGTTTCCGCTTCGAATCAAAGAGGCTGCCCGTGCGCATCGAAGCTCATTGAGATATCCCGTAATGGTGCGGCCCGTATGGCGGCGAAAGATCCGGCAAAGATATGGCACAGAAATCCCCATTTCCGAAGCAATTTTCGGGAGGCTGGTTTCTTCTGGAAAAGCATATCTTGCCGCCAGATATCGAAGGGCTTCCTGCACATGCCGCAGGGAGTCTTCTTCATATGGCCCTGTGCTTCCAAGGCGTTCCGGCTGTGGCGCCATACGCAGCAGCCATACCAGAATCTGAAACATTCTGGCCTTGATTGCCAATTCTGCACCCAGTTCCTGCTGTTCCCATTCCTGCGTCATCTCGGCAAATAATCGACAAAGCTCCTTTTGACTGTGCAGAAAAGCGGGAATCCCGTGCAGGCGCTCCATCACGAGAGAGGAATATGTTCGATTTTCACGCATATCTGTTTCGCCTTGGAGAAGCTCCAGATTCATCTGCAAAATATAATGCCGTGTCCCGTCAAGAAAATCCAACCCACGGTGTGGAATACAGCTGTTGACAAAACCAATATCTCCGGGATAAAGCCATTCTTGCTCTCCCCCACAGCTCAACAGCACCCCACCATTTACTACATAATAAAACTCCAGTTCTTCATGCCAATGGAACTCACAGCCCGGCGCGCCCGAATTGTGGTCGCGTGCAAAGAGTCGCAGGGGAATCCCTTCATATGGCAGTGTGACATCTTCGTAACGGAAAATTTCCAAACCTCTCTCCTCCAGTAGGATAAAATAATGCTAATTCTATATCATAATACCCGTTTCAAAGGAATGTGTAAAGAGGTACAATAAAGACAATCAGGAACCCTGTACGGAACAATCAATCATGAAATGGAGTGACTTGTATGAGAATCCTGTTCGTAGACATCGATACGCTGCGCCCTGACCATATGAGCTGCTATGGTTACGGACGCAATACGACCCCCAACATGGATCGTGTATGTGCCGAAAGCGTGCGCTTTGACAACTATTACTGCTCCGACGCCCCCTGCCTGCCTTCCCGCGCAGCACTGGTAAGCGGCATGTTCGGAATCCGTAACGGTGCAGTCGGGCATGGCGGCACAGCTGCTGATCGCCGTTTGACCGGTGCTCCCCGTGATTTCACGGACTTTGTGGATGAAAACTGTTTCCACAATATATTCCGCCGTGCCGGTTTCCATACTGCTTCTGTGAGCACCTTCCCAGAGCGTCATTCTTCCTGGTGGTTTAATGCAGGCTTTAACGAGTGCTATAATGTCGGCGGACGCGGCGGCGAATCCGGCGAAAAAGTGCTTCCCGTTGCACTGGATTGGCTGGATCGCAACGGCGCCAAAGATAACTGGTTCCTGCATGTGCATTTCTGGGATCCTCATACCCCCTACCGTGCTCCTGCGGAATTCGGCAATCCCTTTGAAAATGAGCCGCTCGACAGCTGGATTACACCCAAAATTTTTCAGCAGCATCGTCAGCATACCGGCCCTCATTCCATCAATGAGCTGGGCATGTATGATTCTGACTTTAACGAGAAATTCCCCCGCGCACTGGGTAAGGCCGAAACCATGGAAGAACTCAAAGAAGTGATGGACGGTTACGACTGCGGAATTCGCTATGCGGATAACCTGGTCGGTCAGATTTTCGATCGTTTGCGTGAACAGGGCGTTTACGATGACACTGCTATCATCATTACTGCTGACCATGGCGAAAATATGGGAGAACTCGGAATTTACTCTGAGCATGCTACTGCGGATCATCCCACCTGTCATATTCCTTTTATCATGAAATGGCCGGGCGGCCGGAAAGGCGTTCAGGATACCGGCCTGCACTATAATCTCGACCTGGTTCCCACGATGGCAGACCTTCTGCATGTAGAAAAGAAAGAAAACTGGGATGGCGAAAGCTATGCTGCTTCTGTTTTTGCCGACGAAAATACCGGCCGCCACAGTCTGGTTCTTTCCCAGATGGCTCACGTCTGCCAGCGTTCTGCTCGATTTGGCGATTGGCTGTATATTCGCAGCATTCATGATGGATTCCATCTGTTTGATGATGAGATGCTCTTCAATCTGAAAGAGGATCCTTATGAGCAGCACGACTTGAAGGAAGAACATCCAGAGCTGTGTGCAATGGGCGCAAAAATCATTTTGGACTGGCAGGAAGCACAGATGAAAAAATCTTCCAGTCCCATTGATCCCATGTGGACAGTCATGCAGGAAGGCGGCCCTTATCATACCCGTGGACATCTGGAAGACTATTTGAAACGCCTGGAAGTAACTGGGCGTGCAGATGGCGCACAGAAACTGCGTGAAAAATATCACGTAAAATAAGCACGGGTTTTGCTGGAAGACTTGAAATTTCTGGGGAGTTTCGATATAATAAGAAAGAGGCTGGCATTAGGCCGGCCTCTTTTTATGCGGATATGGTGGAATTGGCAGACACGCCAGATTTAGGTTCTGGTGCCGTACGGCGTACAGGTTCAAGTCCTGCTATCCGCACCAGGCTGAGTCTGGACGCAGGTCGCGTTCTAGGTTTGGCCTTTTCTTTTTGCTTGCCACTGGCGTCCTGATAGGTATCTGTTTTTAAAAAAGTGATATAGTTAATTTCCATTCTATAAAACTATAGAATGGCCGCTGTTTTAATCACAGCGGCCTTTCTTATTTCATAAATCATCCGTGGAACTTGTTCCAATATCCCATTACAAAAATAAACAGGACAATCAACGGCAGGATGTAAGACAGATAGAAGCGTGCCCATTTGGGAAACTTGATTCCCTTTCCAGCATCAGCTTCTGCAATAAAGTTTTTCCATCCCCATCCGTAACGGCTGGTACAGAACAGCAAATATGCCAGACTTCCCAAGGGAAGCAGGTTATTGGAAACAATAAAATCTTCCAGGTCCTGAATCGTGCTGCCTGCACCCAGCGGTGCAAATCCACTCCACAGGTTAAAGCCCAATACACAGGGCATAGAAAGCAGAATAATCACGATTCCGTTCACCAGCACCGCTTTTTTACGGCTCCAGCCCCACAGGTCAATTGCAAAGCTGATGATATTCTCAAACACTGCCACAATTGTGGACAGCGCAGCAAAAGTCATAAAGACAAAGAACAGGGCGCCCCAAACCTGTCCGCCCAGCATCTGGTTGAACACATTGGGAAGGGTGACAAATACCAAGCCAGGGCCTTCTCCAGGATTTACGTCAAAAGCAAAACAAGCCGGGAAAATAATCAGTCCTGCCATCAGGGCAATCATGGTATCCAGCGCGCAAATATTGATGGATTCGCCCATCAGTGAACGGTCACGGCTGATATAGCTTCCAAAAATTGCCATTGCGCCAATACCAAGGCTCAGCGTAAAGAAAGCCTGTCCCATTGCAGCAAAAATTGCTTCGCCCAGGCCATTTTCCACCATCTTGCCAAAATCAGGCACCAGATAAAAAGAAAGTCCATCCACGGCGCCGTCCAGCGTTACACTGCGAACACACAACGCAACCAGAATAACGAACAGAAATCCCATCATGATTTTGGTAATGCGTTCCACGCCCTTCTGCAGGCCCATGCTGCAAATACCAAAGCTCAAAACCACTGTCAATAACATCCAGCCGGTCATCGGCAGCGGGTCGGCCAGCATCCCGTTAAAGATATTGCTGACCTGTTCCGGTGTTTTGTCCACAAATTCTCCGGAAGCAGTTTTAAACACATAAGAAAGCATCCATCCGCCGATTGTTGTATAAAACATCATCAGCAGATAATTGCCTGCCATTGCAGCCCAACCGGTGATATGCCATTTTGTGCCTTTGGGTTCCAGTACATGAAAGCTTCTCGCCGCTGATTTCTGGCTGGCACGGCCCACAGAAAATTCCATTACCATAATGGGCATACCCAGAATCACCAGAAACAGCAAATAAATCAGCACAAATGCAGCTCCACCGTATTTACCCGTAATGTACGGGAATCTCCATACATTTCCCAGCCCTACGGCACACCCTGCTGAAATGAGGATAAACCCAAGGCGCGAGGAAAATTTTTCTCTCGTTTCCACAACCAATACCTCTTCTCTTGTTTCATCAATTCACCGTGCGATTGTACAACCCTGCTCACGGCGTTCGTATCTTTTAGCATAACAGAAAAGCGCTCATCTCGTCAAGAAAATCCCGTGCTTTTCCTCTCTGCCTATTTTCTGTTCCTTGCGTTCCCTTTTTCGCTGTGATATACTGAAATCCAGAAATGAAGGCTCAAGTAAGCTGAAAAAGGAGCGCAGAGCATGGCACAACAAGACAAAACCCTTTCTCAACAGGTGGCCGATACCATCCTGTCCATGATTACTGTAGAGGGAAGTTTGCAGCCTGGCGACAAGCTGCCCAATGAAAATGAATTTTCTGCCCGACTGCATGTAAGCCGCGCCACCCTGCGCGAAGCAGTCCGGATCCTGGTTTCTCATAATGTACTGGAGATTCGCCGGGGACGCGGCACCTATGTAGTGGAACGTTCTTTGCATGAACACCCCATCAGCGAAGACGAGCTCAGCGGCTTGCGCATGAACCTGCACGATTTGTTTGAGTTTCGTCTGATGGTGGAGCCAAAAGCAGCCTGGTATGCTGCCAAGCGCGGCACTGACGCGGAAATTGAGCGTATTTTGAAATATGGAAAAGAGGAAGAAGATTTTATCGCCGCTGGAAAAGACCGTACTGAAGTGGAGCAGGCCTTTCACAAGTCGATTGCTATGGCAGCACACAACGAATTTATCGGACGCCTGATTCCGATTATCTACAAGGCTATTTATCAGGGAGTCCGTTTTTCTGAAAACCATGAAGAAATCGTGCGCGACACACTAAACGACCACCGTATGCTCATGGATTTTATTGCCCAGCGCAATTCTGTAGGTGCTGAAACCGCTATGCGGCTGCATATTGTTCATGCCATGAGCTCATTCGGGGTAGAAATCGAGGAATAAAGGAGGGCTGGTTTTGAAATTTGTCCACACCTCCGACTGGCACTTGGGACGCATGCTTTATGGCCGTTCCCTGCTGCCAGATCAAGAACATTTCCTGCAACAGGCCTTTTTGCCGCTGATTGAGCGGGAACGCCCGGACGCTGTGCTGCTGGCCGGTGATGTATATGACCGCTCAGTGGCGCCTGCCGCTGCCATCCGCCTGTTTGATGAAACGCTCACCCGTCTGGCGGAACTGGAAGTCCCCTTTTTGGTGATTTCCGGCAATCATGACGGCGCTGCCCGCATGGCTGTGGGCGCACCGCTGCTTCGAAAAAACAACGTCGTAATTGCAGCCCGTCCAGAAGACTGTCTCTCTCCTTTCCTGTTGAAGCGAAACGGAGAAAAGGCACAAATCTTTACTCTGCCATGGATG
The DNA here is from genome assembly GCA_018710915.1 of Candidatus Gallacutalibacter pullistercoris. Lineage (GTDB taxonomy): Bacteria > Bacillota > Clostridia > Oscillospirales > Acutalibacteraceae > Heritagella_A > Heritagella_A pullistercoris. The sequence goes on along the minus strand of DVIY01000012.1, from coordinate 3,545 downwards.
GACATTCCTACAGTACGGGCCCTTCTGGGAGAGGAAGGAAATGATCTTCGCTCGACGCAGCAATGCACTGAAGCTATTGTCCGGCGGATGGAGACCCTTTTTGACCCGGAGGCTCTCCATATTTTGATTGCTCATTGCTTTGTAGCAGGCAGTTCTCTGTCCGATTCTGAAAATCCGGTCTTTGTGGGCGGAAGCGATCAGGTAACCATTGAAACATTCCAACCATTTGATTATACAGCGCTGGGGCACCTGCACGGCCCGCAAAAGGCCGGAAGTCATGGCCGATATTCCGGTTCCCCGCTGTGGTATTCTGTCGATGAAGAGCACCACAAAAAGAGCATTTCTGTGGTTGAAGTAACACCGGGCAATCTTTCTATCCGGGAAGAGGCCGTCTCTCCCCTGCGCCGTGTGCGCCGTTTGGAGGGAAAATTCGAAGAACTGCTGGCGGCTGGAAAAGCGCAGCCCAGCGAAGATCTGGTGGATATCACCCTGACCGATGATGGGCCTGTTTATTTACCAGCCAAACAGCTGCGCCCCTATTACCCCAATTTGCTTTCGATTCACAGCCGGTGGATGATGCACCGTCAGGAAGAAAAAACTGTACAGGCTGCGGATGCCCGTGAAACTTCCCGTCAGGAAATTTTCACCCGGTTCCTGGAAGATGTATGCGATACCGAAGTCACCGAAGAAGACCTTGCGCTGTTGGATGAGGTTTTGCGGGAACTGAACCTGCCGGAAGGAGGGGCTGCAAAATGACACCTGTTTCTTTGACAATGACGGCTTTTGGCCCCTATCTGCGGGAAACGGTGATTGACTTTACCCGTTTGGAGGAAAATTCGCTGTTTCTGATTACCGGTTCTACCGGCGGCGGCAAGACTTCTATTCTGGACGGCATGTGTTTTGCCCTTTATTGCCGGGCAACAGGCGGCCGGCGCGGTTGGAAAGAAATGCGCTGCGACAGTGCAGCGGATGACGTGCCTACCAGCGTTGAATTCGTTTTCCGGCTTGGAGAACATGCCTACCGCTTTCGCCGCAGCATACGCGTACATTATGTGCGGGGCAGCGGGCGAAAAGAATTCCGGGAAGAGCATATTTGCTGGAAAGAGCGCGACGGTGAATGGGAATTGTGGGAAAGCGGCAGTGAAACCGCTGTGCGCCACTGTGCCGAAGTGCTCACCGGACTGACACCGGAACAATTTTCACAGGTCATTGTTTTACCGCAGGGGGATTTTCTGCGTCTGCTGCGCGCCAGCTCCCGTGATAAAGCGGATATGCTTCGAACGCTTTTTGCCATGAATGACTGGGTGAAGATTCTGGACGTTCTGCGCGATCGCTCCAAAAAACTGGAAAAGCAGGTAGAAAAAGCGGATTCTGACCGCGATGCAATCCTGCGTCAGGAGGAAGTGGAAACGCCGGAAGCCCTCCATACAAAACTGGAAGAGCTTCGGAAACAGGAATCCCAGCTTTCTACTGCCCTTTCAAAAAAACAGGCGGAACTGGCACAGGCAGAAAACCAGCTGCGCCGCCGCCGGGATCTGACACAGGCCAGAATCCGGCTTTTGCAGGAAGAACAGACAGCCCAGCAGCGGCAGAAAGAAGCAGAAATGCTGGCAAAAGAGCTGGCTGAGCAGCGTCTGCTGTGGGAAAAGATACCCGGCCTGCGAAAAGAATCTGCCGAGGCTGCCGAACAGGCGGCAAGAATGGAAAGTGATTTGCGGGAAGTACAGCAGCTGGAAGAAATCCGTCAAAAACTGGTACAGACCCGGCGTGAAATAGAGCAAGTCCGAAAGGCCAGTCAAAAAGCCGCGGATTCTCAGAAGGAATGTGCTGCCCGCCTGCAAAAAGGTCAGGAATTTATGCAGCAGGTACAGGCCGCCAGTGAAAAACTGCCCGGCTTGCAGGAAGAGGAAGCAGAAATCCGCCGGGGAATAGACGCTTATGCAGAGCTGGAAAAAGCTCAGAAGGAAGAAAAACGCCATGAGGAAACCATCCGTCAGCGACAGACAAATCTAAAGTCGGACATCCTTTCCGCCAAGGCGCTCGCCGCTTCCTATCAAAAGCAGGAAGCTTGCCTGCGGGCGAATCAGGCGTTAGCCCTTTCACGGGAATTGCGGGATGGGGAACCCTGCCCGGTATGCGGTTCTGTTCATCACCCTGCCCCTGCTTCGGGAGAAGAGGGCTTTCTGGACAAAGAAGAGATGGAAAATCTGCGCACTCTCGCAGAAGAAGCGGCAGCTTCGGTCAGCAAACAACAGGGAATGTTGAAAGCATTGGAGGAAGAGCAGAGAAAGCTGGAAAAAGAAACCCTCCTTCGCCGTCAGCAAACGCTGGCCTATGGTGATTTGAACATCCTCACCGCACGGCTTTCTGAGCTGGAAAAGTCACTTGCAGAAACCAAAACCATTGCACAAAAGCGCAGCGCTGCCCAAAACCGGCTGGACACCCTGAACCGCGAGTTGGAACAGGCCAGAAAAGAAGAAACAGCCGCCGGACGGGCTTTGGAAGGGCTTTTGCAGCGTGAACAGGAGCAGCAAAAACGGGAAAAAGAACTTCTGGAAAAATGGAAGGGACAGCCTCCGGCTTATGGGGATTTACTGCGAAAAAAAGAGTCACTGGAAGGAATCAGCCGCTCTCATTCCCAACAGGCAGACCGTCTGGAACAGGCACGAAACGCACTGCAAAATCGTGAAAGCGGCGTGCGTGCTTCTTTGGAGGATTCCCAAAAACGTGTACAGCAGGTAAAAGAAGACTGCACTGCGAAAGAAAAAAGCTGGCCGGGAGAAATCCCCGCAGAAGAAGCAGTTGAAAACCTGTATCAGCAGAAAAAAGAAGAGCTGGACAGCCTGCACCGTATTGCCGGGCAGTTTTCCCAACAGGTTCAATCCGGTACACAGGCGGAAAATCGCCTTAAGGTACTGGAAAAACAGTTTGGCTGGCTGCAAACTGCTTATCATCAGGCCGCCCGCTTATACCGGCTTCTTTCGGGCAGCAATCCCATGCGGATTCCGATGGATAAATATGTGCTAAGCATTATGCTGGAGGAAATCCTGGCGTGTGCCAACCGTTATTTTGCACGTTTCAGCCGGGAACGCTATGCGCTGCTTCGCAGCCAGGAGCGAGCAGCCAACAATGCCTACAGCGGACTCGACCTAGTGGTATTGGACGGTATGACCGGGCACGAACGCTCTGTTGACACGCTCTCTGGCGGAGAGCAATTTCTGGCATCTCTTTCACTCGCCTTGGGCCTTTCTGAAGTAGTACAAAACCAGTCGGGCTGTGTACAGCTGGAGGCCCTCTTTATTGACGAAGGTTTCGGCTCCCTTGACCAGGAAACATTGGATACAGCCATGAAGGCTTTGGCTATGCTGCATCAAGGTGGACGAACTATCGGCATTATCTCGCATGTCAGTGAGCTGCGCAATCGAATTCCCGCACGGATTGAAGTTTTCCGTTTACCAGACGGCAGCGCGGGAGTAAAAATCACGGCTTCTTTTCTGAACATTTCAGAATCTTCATAAAAATATGCACTGTTCTTAGAATACTTA
>DVIY01000107.1 GCA_018710915.1 Candidatus Gallacutalibacter pullistercoris | reverse complement strand
CGGAAAAAAGAAAGATTTGTCGTGAAAGGCCGTGTTTTGTATGCGTTTTTATAAATTATCCGCAGTATTTGCTGCTTTTTTAATTTGCCTGCTGGCGGGGTGCCAGTCCCCGCAGGAATCGCCCGATGCTTCTGCCACACCGAAAGCAACTGCAACCGCTTCCCCCACAGAAAAGCCGGAGCCTTCTGCGGAACCCGAAGCAACCCCTACACCGGCCCCAACAGAGTCGTCTGAACCCCAATCATCAAAGGGTTCGGCTTCCAACATCTGTTTTGAAAATTCCGCGTTTGTCGGCAACTCCATGCTGGAAGACCTGAATATGTTCGGTATCATTGACAACGCAGATTTTTACGCAAAGACCGGCTTGACGGTCACTTCTGCATTTAAAGAAAAAACTGTGGACGGAACCGCCCCGATTATGGATGAAGTGCTTGCCGGCAATTATGAGAAAGTGTTCCTGATGTTTGGCCTGAATGAGCTGGGCTGGTCTTACAGCGATGTTTTTGTCCAGGATTACGGCAAAATTATTGACACACTGCGCCAGGCAAATTCCGATGTCAAAATCTATGTGCAGTCCCTTTTCCCGGTGTCCAAAGAGCGTTCTGACAAAAACCTGTACGGCGTTACCAACGAGCGCATCGTGGGCTACAACAACATGCTGAAAAAGCTGTGCGATGAAAAGGGCGTAAAATATATAGACGTTTATTCGGCAATGGTCACGGAAGACGGCGTTTTGGAAGACGGTGCTTCTCCGGACGGTGTTCACCCCAATATGCAGTACTGCGAAACCTGGGTACAGTATCTGCGCGACCACTGCTGACCTGTAAAATATGAAAAAGGAGAATGACATATGAAACTGAGAAAAATTGCTGCTGTTTCGGCCTGTGTTCTGCTGGGACTTTCTGTGCTGGCAGGCTGTTCATCGTCTCAGAAGAGCATCACGGCTCCCACCGAAGAAATTGCACAGAAATTACAGGAATCCCTCTCGTTTGAATATCCGCTGAACCAGCTGCCCGAAGACGCTGCCAACCGCCTGTATAAATTGGAAGGCGACATCATCGAAGAGCAGTCGGTATATGTGGGTACCGGCGGCGCACTCGCTGACGAAGTGAGCGTCTGGCGCGTAAAAGACGAAAAAGACGCAGAGACCGTGAAAGAAGCTGCCGAAACCCGTGTAGAAAACCAGAAGGTCAGCTTCAAGGACTATGTCCCGGCAGAAATGCCCAAGCTGGAAAAAGCGGTGATTACGGTAGAAGGTGATACCATCATTTTGTGTGTCAGCGCAGACCCGGACAAGGCCAAAGAGGTTATCGCCTCTTTTGAAGAATAATATCGAATAAAAATGACGCCGGAAGGAGTGGAAAACCATTCCTTCCGGCGTTTTTTATTTCTGTATTGTATCTGGATTATTTCAACAGCATCGGGCGAATCTCTGCTGCCAAAAAGAACGAACCGCAGACGATTACAGCGCCATCTTTGCCTGCCAGCTCTTTGGCTTCCTGCAATGCCTGTGCATGGTCAGTACAGGGGCGGCTGTCGCTGCACCATACGGCGGCCTCTTCCGCCAGTTCTTCCGCCGAAAGGGAACGGGGGTTTTCCGGACGCAGAGTGCGCACTGCTGAAAACAGCGGGGCCAAAACAGAAAGTGCTGTGCGGCTGTCTTTATCCGACATCATACCCATCACAGCCACCAGCTTTTTGCCGGGAAGATGCTCCGCCAGCACATCACGCAGGGCAGCTGCACAGCCGGGGTTATGTCCGCCATCCAGCAAAATCAGCGGGTCATGGCCCAAAATCTCCATTCTTGCGGGAATTCTCGCCTGTGCAAAACCTTCCTGAATGACTTTCAGCGGCAGGTTCCAGCCCTTCTCCTGCAAAACTTCCAGCGTGGTCAGAGCCGTGACAGCATTTTTCACCTGATGCTCTCCCACAAAGGGCAGCAGCAGCGGTTCGCCCCGGTACAAAAGTCGGGTTCCGTAAATGGAGCGCTCCTGTTCCTGTACCATCGAAAGCTTTGCCAGACGGAACGTCGCTCCGCGCTCTTCGGCAACTTTCTCCAAAACTGCCTGTGCGCCGGGCTGCTGGTCAGGATAACAGACCAAGGTGCCGCCGGGCTTGATGATTCCGGCTTTTTCAAGGGAGATTTGCTCTACGGTATCCCCCAGCACAGCGGTATGGTCGAGAGAAATCGATGCAACCGCTGCTGCTTCCGACGTATCGATGACGTTGGTAGCATCAAAACGGCCGCCAAGCCCGACTTCCAGCACGACGATATCGCACTTCCGCTCTGCAAACCAGCGGAATGCCATGGCGGTAATGAATTCAAATTCCGTGATGGTTTCGCCGCTGGCCTCCATCTCGTCCGCCACAGCAGAGACCGCCTGTACCTGCTGAATCAATTCCTCTTCTGGAATCATCTGCCCATCAATCTGGAAGCGCTCCCGGAACTCCAGCACATAGGGCGAGGTATACAGCCCGGTACGGTATCCGGCGGCTTTCAGCGTACTGGCAATCAGGGTACAGGTAGTACCTTTGCCGTTGGTGCCCGCCACGTGGACGAACTTGAGCTGCTTTTGCGGGTTTCCCAGCCTTTCCAGCAGGGCCGAAATCCGCTCCAATCCGGGCTTGATGCCAAACAGAAGACGGCTGTTGACTTTCTCCATGGCTTCTTGATAGTTCATGTAAATCACCTTCATGAGAAAAAAGGCTGGCTGAAACAGCCAGCCCTCAAAGATCATTGAATTTTATAGGCACGCCTCCGCTTTCTGATTCCCCTTTCAGGGGAACAGAGGGAGACAGCATCAGGAACGGCGGAGCAGGCCCCTTTTTTTCTTGCAAAAAGGGGCCTCTTGTGAAATATCCCACCGGGATATTTCACAATTCACCACCAAAAATGCGCCCTGTGGCAAAAGAGTTTCGCTGCCTGCGGGCAGCGGTTTGGGGGCTTCTCGCCCCCTTTTCTCGCCTGCCGGCTCGGTCGGTGTTCAACGTTTGCCACTGGCAAACAACACCCCTCGCCAAAGGGACTAAGTCCCTTTGGAATCCGTAAGTTACGGGGGAGGTAAACGCAATTTTTTAGCTTTTTCCACGCGAATTAGGAAAGCGCCTTCATGCTCTCTTCAATCAGGCGGATACGCTCACGCAGCTTTTCGCCGTTCTGGCGTGCGCCCTCAATAATAGCAGCCGGGGCCTTGGAGATGAATTTCTCATTGTTCAGCTTGGCATCCACACCGGCCAGCTGCTTTTTGGCGTTGTCCAGCTCCTTCTGCAAACGGGCCAGCTCGGCTTTCTTATCCACCAGATCATCCATGGGGATATAGGCCTTTGCGTCGCCGGTGACCACCGTCACAGCGCCTTCCAGCTCAAAAGCCTCGCCTACTTCCACCTCGCTGGCATAGGCCAGTTTCATGAGGATAGCGGTGCAGGCCTGATAAGCCTCTGGGTTAGCGGTAGCCACATACAGCTTTGCTTTCTTGGAGGGGGCCACATTCATCTCTGCGCGGCGGTTACGGATACCGCGAATCAGTTCCATGATGTGTGCCAGCTCCTGCTCGGCCTGGGGGAAGCTGTACTGCTCTTCATACTCCGGCCACTTGGAAATCATGATAGACTCGCCTTCATGGGGCAGACTCTGCCAGATTTCCTCGGTGATGTAGGGCATGAAGGGGTGCAGCAGCTGCAAGGTGCGGCTCATGACCCAAACCAGCACCTGACGGGCGGCCTGTGCCTTGGCTTCGTCGCCGGACTGCATGCGGATTTTGGCAATCTCGATATACCAGTCGCAGAAGCTGTCCCACAGGAAGTCATAGAGCTTCTGAACAGCGATGCCCAGCTCGAATTTCTCCAGATTCTCGGTGATCTCCTTGGTCACGTCGTTCAGAGCGCTGACAATCCACTTGTCCTCCAGCTCCAGCGTTTCGGGCAGGGCGTTGGGTACGTTGTGGCCGTCAATGTTCATGAGTATAAAGCGGGCGGCGTTCCAAATCTTATTGGCAAAGTTCCGACTGGCGGCTACCTTCTCGTCGGAGAAGCGCAGGTCGTTTCCGGGGCTGTTGCCGGTCACCAGGGTAAAGCGCAGAGCGTCCGCGCCGTACTGCTCAATGACCTCCAGCGGGTCGATGCCGTTGCCCAGGGATTTACTCATCTTGCGGCCCTGTGCGTCGCGCACCAGACCATGGAAGAATACGGTCTTGAAGGGCGGTTCCTTCATGTTCTCAATGCCGGAGAAAATCATCCTGGCAACCCAGAAGAAGATAATATCATAACCGGTCACCAGTGTGCTGGTGGGGTAGAAGTATTTCAGCTCTTCGGTATTATCCGGCCAGCCCAGTGTGGAGAAAGGCCACAGGGCGGAGCTGAACCAGGTGTCGAGGGTGTCGGGGTCCTGTTCCAGATGGGTACCGCCGCACTTGGGGCAAACGGTGGGCTCTTCCTTGGCAACAATGGTCTCGCCGCAGTCGGCGCAGTACCAGGCGGGAATCCGATGTCCCCACCACAGCTGACGGGAAATACACCAGTCCTTGATGTTCTCCATCCAGTTGTAGTACACCTTTTCCATACGGTCGGGGATAAACTTCACTTCGCCGTCCCGCACGCAGTCGATAGCGGGCTTGGCCAGAGGCTCCATCTTAACAAACCACTGCTTGGAAACCATGGGCTCCACGGTGTTGTGGCAGCGGTAGCAGGCGCCCACTTCGTGCTGCAAGGGCTCCACGGATTTCAGGAAACCACCAGCCTCCAAATCGGCAACGATGGCCTTGCGAGCTTCCATGGTGGTCATGCCGGCATATTTGCCGCAGTCCAGCACCTCCGGCTCTCCGGCGGCAGCGCGCCCGCTGTTTAGCAGCTCGTCAGCAGCGGCCTTGTCGGCGGCACCGGTCATATGGCCGTCATAGGTGAACACACGGACGATAGGCAGGTCGTGGCGCTTGCCAACCTCGTAGTCGTTGGGGTCATGGGCGGGGGTAATCTTCACTACGCCGGTACCCTTTTCCATGTCGGCGTGCTCGTCGCAGACAATGGGGATTTCCTTATTCAGCAGGGGCAGCACCACATGGCAGCCATGCAGATGGGCATAGCGGGGGTCTTCGGGGTTGATGGCCACAGCGGTATCACCCAGCATGGTCTCGGGACGGGTGGTTGCCAGCTCCAGCATTTCGCCGGTCTCCTTGACGGGATACAGCAAATGCCAGAAGTGGCCGTCCTGGGTCTTGTATTCCACTTCGGCGTCAGAAATGGAGGTGTTGCAGTGGGGGCACCAGTTGACCATGCGGTTGCCGCGGTAAATCAGGCCCTTTTCATACAGGTTGACGAACACTTCCTTCACAGCGCGGGAACAGCCCTCGTCCAGGGTGAAGCGCTCCCGCTCCCAGTCGCAGGAGGAGCCCAGCTTTTTCAGCTGTTCCACAATGCGGCCGCCGTACTGGCGCTTCCACTCCCAGGCGCGCTCCAAAAATCCTTCGCGGCCCAGGTCTTCTTTGGTTAGCCCTTCCTCCCGCATAGCTTCCACGATTTTGGCTTCGGTAGCGATGGAAGCATGGTCGGTTCCGGGCAGCCACAGGGCGGAGTAGCCCTGCATCCGGCGCCAGCGGATGAGGATGTCCTGCAAGGTCTCATCCAGTGCGTGGCCCATATGCAGCTGGCCGGTGATGTTCGGCGGGGGAATCACGATGGTATAGGGTTTCTTTTCGGGGTCGGGCTCAGCGTGGAAATAGTTGCCCTTCATCCAGAAGTCATAGGTCCTGCTTTCCACTTCCTGAGGTTCATAGGCTTTCGCCAGTTCCTTGCTCATGGAGTTCCTTCCTTTCAATGATAAAGTCATGTAATAGCAAATTTATATAAGAACCGGAAAATCCGGTTACAGGCTTATTGGGATACAGAGGTTTCCGATTTTCTGCCATTTGGAAACGAATCGAAGTGATACTCCCTCCGTCACGGCTTACGCCGCGCCACCTCCCTCTATGAGGGAGGCATTGGGCTGCGAAACCTTTCTTCCGCGCACATAACAATAGATAGCGCTGAACACATCGGCGCAGAAGAAAAAATGCAGAATGATGTTGACGGCGGTTTCTGCCAGCGAAAATTTCCCTTTTCGATAATTCTGCCAGATGCCGCTGATCCCATACATGCTGGAAGGCAGCAGCAGGGAATAATCAAACAGCATCAGAAACGGAAGCAGGGGAATGACCATAATATTGAGCAGCAGGGCTACCAGAAACACCCCTGCAAATACGGGAATGTTGCAGAGCTTCAGCACCATATTCCAGAACAAAAGCTGCCTTGGAGTGGTTCCCAGCCGGGGCAGGAGGAATGCATATACCATATTGGGAAGACAGACAACCAGCCACAGAATGGGCCAGAGAAGAAACACGTATTTCGTCAGCCCAAAATTCAAAAAAACGGCGATAAACGCATACGGGACAAGCATCAAAAGAATGGTTAGAAGCTTTTTCATACTGCATTTTCCTTTACAATATTTGAATCTTCAATGTAAAAATCAATCCAGAATCAATGATTTTTCTTTTCCTTTTTTATTCCGAGGGTATTCCCGGATACGGACAATAAAGTCCAGATTAACGGCTTCCACCGCGGAACTGCCTTCAACAAGCACGCCGCTGTCGGAAACCTGTCTCAGAATTCCCACGATTTGAGAATGGTCAAAGGTATAGATGATACATTTTTTGTCGATAAATTTTTTTGCCAGTTCCAGCATCTGTGTTCTCCCCTTTTTTCGGCTCATGATTTGGTGAGCCATCATTTTCTGGTCGCGCCGCTGAAAAATCAAATACAGAATCAGCGGAAGAAAAATAATCAGATAGATTGTAGTGTCCATCAGTGTTCTCTCCTCAATGCCCCGAAGGCTTGCGCTCTGTCATATCCTTTTCTGTGGTCAAATCGGCGTGAAGCAGCGTGCCGAAGATCACTGCCAGCGGGATCATAGTAAACCATAGAGCCTTGCCCAAAAACAGATTACAGAGCACTGTGCCTGCCACAGCCCCCAGCACGAAAAACAGCAGCATTTCAAAGTGCTTGCGCAGTTTTTCCCGGTGGGCGGTATTGCCGGTGTGCAGATATTTGACTTCCTTTGCCAATGCAATGCCAATCTGCCGGATGTGATTGGTGGCAAAGGTAGTGGCCATGGGGGTTCCCTGTGACTGGCGGAAGGTGTTGTACTGCATGGAAGCGATAAAGTTGATGGTTACCTGGGAAATCTGCACCGGCGCGGATTCCGGCACAAACCCCAGCGCCAGCACCACCAGCATTTCAATGGCAATCAGCAGGGTATCCCAGCGCAGGGGAAAATGGCGCTTCACCGGCCCCGGCACCAGCTCCGAAATAAAGGAACCCAGCAGATAGGCGGAAATGGGGATGATATAATACAGGGCCTCCCACCATTCCCCGCTGCCCAGAGCCATGCCCATGAGTACCACGTTGCCGGTTTGGGCGTTGCAGAACACATTTCCCCGCAGCAGATAGGTATACGCCCCAAAAAAACCGGCTACGGTAATCAGGATATGATAAATCCAGTCCCGCTCACACATGAGATAATATCGGTCGGTTTCTGCTGCTTTTTCTGCCACTGTGCTCGTCCTTTCCTGTTTTTATACTCTGATTTCAAACCCATATTCATGAAGAATCAAGTCATCGTCGATGATTTCTTCATATACACCGCCAGCTTTGGTAAAACCAGCTTTCTGATACAGCTGAACAGCAGGTATATTGCTATCCACCACAAATAGTCTTAGGTATTCTACCTGTATTTGTCTGCAAAGAGTCATTGCGTTTTGGATTGTCAGAAAGCCGATACCCTTTCGCAGATAATCGACATTTACGCCAAGGCGATCAATATACAGCGCTGATGCGCTTTTCTCCTGCCATTCCACACATCTGGAACCC
>DVIY01000106.1 GCA_018710915.1 Candidatus Gallacutalibacter pullistercoris | reverse complement strand
GAGAATTCAACGCATCTTCTGTGAACAGAAAGAAAAGAGGAAAAAGGAAATATATCATAAAATGGATACAATCATGAAAAATCAAAAAAGGGAAATCAAGAAAAATCTTGCAAGAAGGGCACACATGCGATAATATATAGGAAGCAGCTTATCGTTACGCTGCATAAGCATAATTTTATTTTAGGAGTGAATCAGCACAATGGAACGCACAGAAATTGCCGCCCTGTACCATGATGCGGCGGCTTACAGCGGAAAAACCATTACCGTTTGCGGCTGGGCCAGAACCATCCGCGATTCCAAGAATCTGGGATTTATCGATTTGAATGACGGCAGCAGCTTCAAGGGAGTTCAGATCGTTTTCGAAGCAGATAAAATCAATAATTTCAAGGAGATCGCAAAGCAGAACGTTGGCGCCGCCCTGTGTGTTACCGGCGAGCTGCTGCTGACCCCCGAAGCCAAACAGCCCTTTGAGATCCATGCTTCCCAAATTGTTGTAGAGGGCGCGTCTACCCCGGATTACCCTCTGCAAAAGAAGCGTCACACCGTCGATTATCTGCGCACCATCGCCCATCTGCGCCCCCGCACCAACCTGTTCAGCGCAGCCTTCCGCGTGCGCTCTGCGGCGGCATTTGCCATCCATAAGTTCTTTAACGAGCGCGGCTTTGTGTATGTACACACACCCCTCATTACCGGCAGTGACTGCGAAGGCGCCGGCGAAATGTTCCGGGTAACCACCCTTGACCCCGAGAACCCGCCCCGCAATGAAGATGGTACTATCGACTACAGCCAGGATTTCTTCGGCAAACCCACCTCCCTTACCGTTTCCGGCCAGCTGGAAGGCGAGTGCATGGCTATGGCTTTCGGTAAGATCTATACCTTCGGCCCGACTTTCCGCGCAGAGAAATCCTATACGCCCCGCCATGCTGCGGAGTTCTGGATGATCGAGCCGGAAATCGCTTTTGCTGACCTGAACGATGATATGGATCTCGCAAAAGATATGATCCAGTATATTATCAAATATGTGATGGAGACCTGCCCGCAGGATATTGCTTTCTTTAACCAGTTTGTGGATAAGGGCCTGATCGAGCGTCTGGAGCATGTGGCAAACTCCGATTTTGCCCGCGTGACCTACACCGAAGCAGTGGAACTGCTGAAAAAGAACAATGATAAGTTTGAATATAAGGTAGAGTGGGGCTGCGATTTACAGACCGAGCACGAGCGTTATCTCACCGAGCAGATTTTCAAAAAGCCCGTTTTTGTTACCGATTATCCGAAGGAGATCAAGGCATTCTATATGCGCCTGAATGACGACGGCAAGACCGTGGCAGCTGTCGATATGCTGGTGCCCGGCATTGGCGAGATCATCGGCGGCAGCCAGCGTGAAGAGCGTCTGGATCTGCTCACCGAGCGCTTGCATGAGCTGGGACTGAAAGAAGAGGATTACTGGTGGTATCTGGACCTGCGGCGTTACGGAGGCACTAAGCACGCCGGTTTCGGCCTTGGCTTTGAGCGTATGGTCATGTACCTCACCGGTATTTCCAACATCCGTGACGTATTGCTGTTCCCCCGTACCACCGGCAGTGCGGAGTTCTAAAAATGGAATATCAGGAGAAAATACAGCGCCTGAAAGAGTGCCTGTGCCGCCTGCTGGAACAGGGGCTCTGCGTGGCGTTTTCCGGCGGAGTAGACAGTGCCGCCCTCCTGCAAACGGCGGAGGTTCTTCGACGGGAGCGGAAATTCCCGGAGGGGAACCTCCGTGCGGTTTTGTTTGTGACCCGCCTGCACCCGCCGGCGGATGAGGAGGACGCAAAAATGCAGGCAAAGGCCATGGGCGTGCAGCTGGAAGTGGTGCGGGTGGATGAGTTTGCCGATCCGGAGATTTTACAGAATCCGCCGGACCGGTGTTACCGTTGTAAAAAGCTGCTGTTTCAAAGCCTGCTGGATTTTGCACAGGCAAACGGCTTGCAGGCAGCCGCAGACGGTACGAACTTCAACGACCTTTCGGAATACCGGCCGGGACTGCGTGCTTTAAAAGAACTGGATATCCATAGCCCATTGGCAGAAGCGGAGCTTACCAAAGAGGAAGTGCGCCGGCTGGCGGCAGAATATGGCCTGCGGGTGAGCAGTAAGCCTTCCAGCCCGTGCATGGCGACCCGGCTGCCCTATGGCGACCGGCTGACTCCCGAAAAACTGCGTCAGGCAGCAGAAGGGGAGGAACTGCTGAAACAGCACGGTTTCCCTGTCAACCGGGTGCGGATTCACGGGAATTTGGCGCGGATTGAAATTCCCAAAGCGGAGTTTGCCCGGTTTTTGGAGCAGGCGGATGAGCTTACAGCGAAGCTGAAAGCATTGGGAATTCTATATGTGACGTTGGATTTGCAGGGCTTCCGTTCGGGAAGCATGGATGAGGCGTTGAAACTTTAACAGCATAGGAGGAGCCGGTTTTGAAAACGAAAGAGTTGCTGGAGGCCGTGCAGAATGGTTCGGTCTCTGTTGAACAGGCAATGGAGCAGCTGAAAACGCTGCCATATGAAAATCTGGGATATGCCAGGCTGGATCATCATCGGGAGCTGCGTACCGGCTTCCCGGAGGTGATTTTCAGCCAAGGGAAAACGGTAGAGCAGACCGCCATGATTTTTGAAAAGCTCTACCAGCGCAGCGGCCTGGTGCTGGCTACCCGCGCCAGCCGTGAGCAGTACGAAGCAGTACACGAAAAAGTGCCGCAGGCTGTTTATTACGAAGCCGCACGAGCGATTACGGTTGGTATGAAGCCCGAAGAAGAGCGTACCGGGCTGGTGGCAGTGTGTACCGGCGGGACTGCTGATATCCCGGTAGCAGAAGAAGCTGCCGTCACGGCAGAAATGTGCGGGGCCAAAGTCGAACGCATCTTTGATATTGGTGTTTCCGGCCTGCACCGCATGATCTGCGCCCTGCCGGAGATTCGCCGGGCTACCGCTATCGTGGCGGTCGCCGGAATGGAGGGCGCACTGGCTTCTGTTTTGGCCGGACAGTTGGATCATCCGGTGATTGCCGTCCCCACCAGCGTGGGGTATGGGGCCAATTTTGGTGGCCTTTCCGCGCTGCTCACCATGATCAATTCCTGTGCCACCGGTATCGCAGTGGTGAACATCGATAACGGTTTTGGCGGGGGATATATGGCAGCGCAGATCAATCGTCAATCAGTCGTATAAAAGGAGGAAATTTCATTGGGAAAGACTGCATATTTTGAATGTTATTCCGGTATCAGCGGCGATATGACCGTTGCCGCATTGCTGGATCTGGGTGCAAATTCGGGAAAATTGCAGAAAGCGCTGGAAAGCCTTCAGCTGGATGGATATTCTGTAGAAATCAGCAGGGTAAACAAGAATGGGGTGGAGGCTACCGACTTCAACGTCATTCTGGAACACGACCATGAACATGACCACCACCATCATCATGAGGAAGAACATTCCCATGAGCATCATCATCACGGGGAAGAGCATGACCATGGCCATGCACATTCCCATTCGCACGAGCATATTCATGGAGAAGGCCATGTGCATCGCGGACTGGGTGAAATTTTACCCATGATTGATGGGGCAGAGGCAATCTCTCCCCGTGCAAAGGAAATGGCCAAAAAGGTGTTTACTGTGTTGGCACAGGCAGAAGGTAAGGTTCACGGCAAAGCCCCCGAAGAAGTACATTTTCATGAAGTGGGTGCGGTGGATTCCATTGTGGATATCGTAGCGGCCTGCGTGTGTTTGGATAACCTGGATATTGATACCATCATTTCCTCAACGCTGTTTGAAGGAACCGGCTGGGTGAAATGCCAGCACGGCCTGGTTCCCGTCCCGGCCCCGGCGACTCTGGAATTGGTACGGGAAGCTGGAATCCCGCTGAAAATCACCGGCGTACAGGGTGAAATGGTCACGCCCACCGGCGCTGCCATTCTGGCTGCACTTGGAAGTGGGGAAGAATTGCCCGCATCGTTTACCGTGGAAAAAATCGGCCTTGGCGCGGGCAAAAAGGACTTCGACCATGCCAACGTGCTGCGCATAATGCTCATTGAATCCGGTAAAAAAAAACATCAGAGCTGACGGATTCTGTCGCCGTGCTGGAAACCAATATCGATGACTGTACCGGGGAACAGCTTGCCTATTGCCAGGGGCAGCTGATGCAGGCCGGGGCACTGGATGTGTCATTTTTGCCGCTTTTTATGAAGAAAAACCGACCGGCTTATGCGCTGACAGTCATTTGCCGCCCGGAAAAGCAGGAAGAGCTGGTAAAAATTATTTTCCGGGAAACGACTGCGGTTGGATTGCGGAAAAGCATACAGGAACGCTGTGTTATGAAGCGAAATTTTTGTAGAGTTTCCACAGAATATGGAGATATACAGGTGAAAATCTGTGAATATGACGATATAAAAAAAGCTTATGTGGAATATGAAAGTGCCGCACAACTTGCCCATGAAAGTGGAAAGCCTCTTGACGAGATATACAGAAAAGCTTACACGAAACTGATTTGAACCGGTGAAAATGCAAAATTTGCAGGAATTCCATTTTTAACTTGCATTTTTTCGATAAATATAGTAAAATCTTTCTTAGCTTTCGAGGGAAATGCATTATTAAGGAAATGGAGATGCTTCGAGTGGAATACCAGTCCATGAACAAGAACGAACTTACTGCCCTGCATCAGCAGCTGCAGGCAAAATACGATGAATTTCAGGCTCTGGGCCTGAAGCTGAATATGGCCAGAGGCAAGCCCGGCGTTGACCAGCTGGATCTTTCCATGCCGATGCTGGATATCCTCAGCTCCAAGTCGAACCTGATTGCTTCCACCGGAGATGATTGCCGCAACTATGGTATGGCTGATGGTATTCCGGAGATGCAGGAACTGTTTGGCCAGCTGCTTTCTATGCCTGCCAAGCAGGTAATTGTTGGCGGCAACTCCAGCCTGAATATGATGTTCGATACCATTTCCTGCGCTATGACGCATGGTTTTGCGGGTTGTGAGCCGTGGAGCCGTCAGGGAAATGTAAAGTTTTTGTGTCCGGCTCCGGGTTATGACCGTCATTTTGGTATTACCCAGTATTTCGGAGTAGAGATGATCACCATCCCTATGACTGCTGCCGGCCCCGATATGGATATGGTAGAAGAGCTGGTAAATCATGATTCTACTGTAAAAGGAATCTGGTGTATCCCCAAATATTCGAATCCCACCGGTATTACCTATTCTGATGAAACCGTGCGCCGTTTTGCTGCACTGAAACCCGCTGCAAAAGATTTCCGTATTTTCTGGGATAACGCTTACTGTGTCCATGATTTGACCGATACACCCGAAAATCTTTTGGATCTGTACGCCGAATGTCTGAAGAATGGCACACAGGAGCTGCCGATTATGTTTGCTTCTACTTCCAAGATTACCTTCCCGGGTGCAGGTGTAGCAGCTATGGCAGCTGGTCCTGAGACCATTCAGGTGCTGCGTGAGCACTTCTCTTTCCAGACAATTGGCCCTGATAAACTCAATCAGCTGCGCCATATTGCATTTTTGAAGGATAAATATGGGGTTCGCGGACAGATGCTGCGCCATCGCCGGATTCTGGAGCCCAAGTTCCAGACCGTTCTGCAAAAGCTGGACAGCGAACTGGCAGGAACCGGTACAGCAGCTTGGACCAAGCCCAACGGCGGTTATTTTGTCAGTGTGGATGTGATGCCCGGCTGCGCCAAGCGCGTTGTACAGCTGTGCAAAGAGGCCGGTGTAACCCTCACCGGTGCGGGTGCTACTTTCCCGTATGGAAAGGACCCGCAGGACAGCAATATCCGTGTGGCGCCGACTTATCCGCCTGTTTCTGAGCTGGAAACGGCAATGGATCTGTTCTGCCTGTGTGTGCGTCTGGCCGCCTGCGAAAAGCTGCTTGCTGAATAATTGATTTTTCAGGCCGCAGAGCTAAAATAGCTCTGCGGCCTTTTTGTGTTTTGGCTCTGAATTTCATAGAATTGGCTATTTAAAGGCGGTTTTCCGTTGACTTTTGTCTATTAATACCCTATAATTAAATCTGTTACGCCTGTATATTTGCAAATAGACCAGAAAAGGACTGTTTGATTTTCTATATAGAAAAAGAACGGGTTTTTTTGAAGGCCTGCAGATGCAGCGACTAAAGGGGTGTGTCCCCTGAAAAAATGGAGGATATGTGCATGAAGCGAGTACCCAAAGCAGTGTTTTTCATTGTCGCTTTCCTTATCCTGTTCTTGACGTATACGTCGATTTTCGGCCTGTACGGACAGAATGGCGACAATAAAATCACGTACATTAAAGGCGCGGGGGATATCCGTTGGGGTATCGATATCCGCGGCGGTGTGGAAGCGACGTTTATCCCGGCGGATGGCGTTGACGCCACGGACAAACAGCTCAGCTCGGTGGAAGATACTATCAAGCTCCGCCTTCTGAGCAATAATGTGACGGATTACGAACTGTACACCGACACAACAAACGACCGCATTATTATCCGCTTCCCGTGGAAGAGTGATGAAACTGACTTTGACCCGGAAAGTGCGATTGAAGAGCTGGCCGCTACTGCAAAGCTCACCTTCCGTGAAGGAATGGAATATGAGACGCAGGATATTGATGAAGATGGCAATGTAATTTACAAAACGCCTACAGGTACCACAGCAGAGAACATTATTCTGCAGGGCGATGATATCGTTTCTGCCGAAGCAAAATCTTATCAGGATGAAACAACTGGTACGATTAAGTATCTGGTAGAGTTGAAATTCAGCGAAAATGGTGCAGAGAAGTTTGCCGAAGCCACCAAAGAGCTGGTTGGCAAAACGATTTCTGTGTGGATGGATGACATCATGATTTCTTATCCCACCGTGGAAAGTGAAATCACAGATGGTGAATGTACTATCACCAGCGATTCGTTTACAGCAGCCAGCGCTACTGACCTGGCCAACAAAATCAATGCCGGCGCGCTTCCTTTCTCACTGGAAACCTACAGCTTTGGAACCATCAGCCCCACACTGGGTGAATCTTCTCTGAGTGCAATGACCATGGCAGGTATTATTGCTTTCATTCTGGTTGCTGTATTTATGCTTGTCCTCTTCCGGCTGCCGGGCTTTGTGGCGGTTATCGCTTTGCTGGGTCAGGTTGCCCTGTCTCTGGCAGCTGTTTCCGGCTATTTCCCGGCATTCTCCAGCTTCACTATGACGCTGCCCGGTATTGCCGGTATCATCCTGTCAATTGGTATGGGTGTCGATGCAAATATTATTACAGCTACCCGTGTCAAAGAAGAACTCTGGCTCGGCAAAACCCTGGACGGTGCCATTGAAAAGG
>DVIY01000105.1 GCA_018710915.1 Candidatus Gallacutalibacter pullistercoris | reverse complement strand
GCGGTAGTAGTAGTGCTTGTTGCCCATCAGGTCTTTGGCAAAAACCCGGTTCTCGTCTTTTTCCTTTGGCGGAAAGATGTCCTTTTTCTTTTCATCCGGTCGGGTATAGCGGGGAGAAAGACCGGTGCGCTCCAAACTGTCTGCAATCAGCTTTTGGACTTTTTCAATACCGCCATGCTTCTCAACGAAACCGGCCAAGTCCTCCGCCTGCTTGAGAGAACAGAATTGCAGTCCGGTTTTTCCTTCATAAACGGAGCCTCTATGCTGAAACAGGTCCAGGCCAAACTCATTGCGGACCGGCTTTGTTTCTTGGGCTGGCAAAAAAGCACCTTCTCGAAAGAGATAGCCGACAGCCGAATGTTTCTCGCCCATATATCACCACCTCACATCACTGCTCCAGCTCATGCTCGTTGTCATCGTCCAGGCGCAGAGCAAGGAACTCTTTGATACAGTGTTCTGCCGCCTCGTCGGTGGGGTACAGCAGTTCCAGCGTCAGGTCGTCCAAGTTCTGATCTTCCAGACGGGGATAGCCCGCCAGAGTGTTTTTGATATACGCCGTGAGAAGATCGTGGGGGCTGAATGCCTCCAGCAGCATGATCTTATACTTCGGCAGAAGCGCAGGCAGGAACTCTTTCAGAATCCCAATCTTCCTCGCCATCAGATCGTTGTCCGTTTTCATCCAAAATCACCTCGCTTTCCTGTAATGATTCAAACTCCAACTTAGTGTTGATTTCTGTGAGTTGGGCAACCTTTTCCGACAATTCTTCCTCATAAAGAAACGGCTGTCCAACCTGCTGTTGGGCAACCGCCAGTTGTTTTTGTGTTTCTTTCAATTCGCGCCGTGCATCTTCAAGATAGTTGGGAATCCGTTCAGCAAGATTCTCGATACGGGTAATCGTTCCCTGACCGGAATTGCCTATATCCGTCCCATACAGCAAAGCGCCCCGCAGAATAATATCCCTTTCAAACGGATTGAAGTTCACGAAAAGAGAAAAGCCACGATACGAACCAATTTCAAACTCATATTCATCTTTTCCACGGCCTTCACTTATCATCCGATAAAGAAGGGCAAATGCTTCGCCCGCTGCCGGTCGCTCCGTATAATGCTTTCCATCCAGCACGATGGAGAAATCCTTGCCTTCGGTCTGACCCAACAGAGAAATGTCCTGCGTGACTCGCTCAATTTTCTGCTCATATTCCCGGATGCGGGATGGATATGTCAAGTTAACCTTGTGTTCCAAAGCAAGCTGTTCATTGCTCCACGCACCACGCAGAATTTTCAATTCCGTGACCCGGTTTTCCAATTCCATCTTCTGTGCGACCATCGGATTGTCGGTAGCGGCCGCCTTGAACTGTGCGGCAGACAGGACGGTTTCATCCACATCCTCACAAGAGCGGGCAATGTGTTTTCCGGTGAGAATCTGCGTGATATAGCGCAATTTCTGCTCCTGAATCTGCCAGAGATACGCATCAAATGTTCCTTTGGCTACGAATTGCTTTATCATAATTTCCGGGTTTTCGTTGCCCTGCCGTACCCCACGTCCATTTCGCTGTGTAATGTCAGAGGGCTTCCACGGACAGTCCAGATGGTCAATGGAGATTACCTTATTCTGAACATTCACGCCGGTTCCCAGCTTGCTGGTGCTGCCGATTAAGATACGGACTTTTCCTTGGCGGGTACGCTCGAACAGTTCCTGCCGCTGTGCTTCAGAAGTGGCGTCGTGAACAAAGGCTATCTCCGATTCCGGCACACCCTTTGCCAGCAGCACATTTCTTATTTCATCATATACATTGAATTTCCCGGCTTTGGGAGTGCCAACATCACAAAAGACAAGCTGCGTGGAAGCAGAGGCGGCGGTGTCCTTCCAAACCTGATAAACATCCTCAATGCAGACACTCAACTTACTTCCTGTACCATCCGCATCCGGTCGAATCAGGCGCGGGTCAATCGCCATCAGGCGGGCCTCACCGGTCAGCTTCAGCATATTATCTTCTTCCGGCTTCACTCGGCCGGTTCGGATTGCTTCCGCCCGCAGAATAAAATCGGCCATGATCGCCTGCTGTGCGGGTGTGGCTTCCACCGAAACAATCTCCGCTTTACCAGTGCGAACAGCCGGGAGTCCGGGAATATCCAACATATCCGCTGTTTTGATGTCAGCGACCTCACGAAAGACAGCCATCAGTTCAGGGAGATTGTAGAAACGGACGAAGCGATCACGCATCCGATAGCCGCCGCCCTCCGGCTTCAATTCCAGCACAGAGGCTTTCTTTGCAAAATGGGCGATCCAGGTATCGAAGTAGGACCAGCCGAAGCGTTCCAACTCCTGCGGCTGCAAATACCGCTGCATGACGAACAGTTCGGAAATCGAGTTACTGATTGGCGTTCCGGTCGCAAATACTACGCCGCGCCCCTGATTCGTTTCCTGTAAATACTGGCATTTGAGCAGCATATCAAAGGCGCGTTGACTGCTTGAGGTTGTAATACCAGCCACATTCCGCAGCTTTGTAAAGACAAAGCAGTTTTTGAAAAAGTGCGCCTCGTCCACCATCATCATATCTACGCCGAGCTGCTCAAAGGTCAGCAGATCGTCTTTCTTTTCCTCGGCAGACAGCTTTTTCAGCCGCTCATCCAGATTTTTGCGGAAAATGACCATCTGCTTGACAGACCAATTCTCGCCGTTTTCGCTCTTGATTTCATGGATTGCATTTTCAATATCGTTGATCTGCCGTTCCAGCATAGCAATCTGCCGCTCTGTGGAGATTGGGATTTTCTCAAATTGGCTGTGCGCCAGAATCACTGCGTCATATTCTCCGGTGGCGATTTTAGAAATGTAGCGGTTGCGGTTTTTGGGAGTAAAATCCTCTGCGGTGGATACCAAAAGGTTCGCATTGGGGAAAAAGCGGTAGAACTCTGTTGCCCACTGGCCCACCAGGGGATTGGGAACCACAAACACCGCCTTGTGGATCGCTCCCAGGTTCTTGAGGTACATCCCGGCGGCAATTAAAGCAGCGGTCTTTCCGGCGCCTACCTCATGTGCGGCAAGCCCCGTCCCGGTATAGATGACACGGGCAGCAAAATCAAGCTGGTGCTTCCGCAGTTTCATCTCCGTGTTCATGCCGGGAAATACGAGATGGCTCCCATCAAACTCACGGGGGCGAACTGTGTTGAAGGTTTCATTGTAGATACGCAGAAGCCTATCCCGGCGCTCCGGTTCTTTCCAAACCCAGGACGCAAATGCTTCCTGAATCTGTTGCTGCTTGGCACGGGCAATCATGGTTTCCTGTGCGTTGACTACATATTTAACCGACTTGTTGCCCTTTTCATTGATGTATTCCTGCCGGTCACGGACAGTAGTGGACTGCATATTAAGGCAATCCTCAAAAATCTCATAAGCATTTTTCCGCTTGGTTCCGAAAGTCTGGTTGACCATTACGGAATCCGGTTCCGCATTTTTATTGGTGACACGCCAGGTCGTGGTATAGGAGAAATACTCAATGTCAATGCGGTGCCGGTTGTCGCCGCCCTCGATGACCTTTTCATATCCGCTGGTCTGGAAGGTTTCATACATGAATTGGCGGTAATACTCAATGGGAACCCAGATGGCACCCATATTCACTTCGATGTCGGCAGGAGTCAGCGGCTCCGGCTGTACTTCCTCCAAAGCCTCTACATTCCGGGCAAAGAGTTCCGGTTCTTCCGCTGCCTTCTGACGTGCGTAGAGCAGTTTATCCCGCACATGACCACTGAGATATTCTTCTGCAAGTTCCCATCCTTCCAGCGGATTACCGTAGTATTTCTGGGGATTGAGATAGATGCGAGTATCCAGCTCTTGCACCAACTCCTGTGGGGCTTTTCCTGTCAGGAAGGACATATAGGGCAGATCCACCCGCAGCTTGTGATTCAGGCAGATTTGAAGGGCGTCCTCGGCGGTGTCTGCATGGTTGACCTGACGGAAAGGACGGATGGTGGCTTTGGTGAAGATCGCTGATTTATCCCAACCGGTCTTGTCTTTCCGCTCATCCTCGATAGAGCGCAGCAAGGGGAATTGGTCATCATCAGAAAAAGCGAGGATGTTTCCTTTGCTGTTGATGGCTCCATACTTTGCAACGAAGCGGTCATATACCTGATTGAGTGTGTCCTGTACTTTCTGGAGATCAACCGGGTCATACTCATGGGACTGGATGTTGATAACCTCCAGCAGCGCAGTACGGATTTCGCACAATCCCTTGATTCTTTCGGCCTTCATGCCGGTGTAAGGCTGCGGGATCAGCTTATCTTTTTCACAGAAGAAGATCTCGCCATTCCGCACAACATAGGTGAAGTTTTTGGTTCCGGCCGGAGCGTCCTCATACTCTGTATTGCTTTCTTCCGGTTCGTCTGCCTCAATTTCTTCATCTGGCTCTGCTGTGAAACGGGCGTACAGGGAGTCAACCGCTTGGGTAAGATGCTGGTTCAGGTCAAAATCTTCCGGGGCAACACAGGCCGTCCCATCTTCGTTGCCGTACATATTCCGGCTGCTCACCATCTCGCCCATGAGCATTTCGGGATTATCTTTGAAATAGCGGTTATAGGCGATCCATTTACTGCGGTCCAGGTCAGTTTCAATCCAGGACGGAAGATTCGCGCGATCAAGTTCTATGGGCTGCACTCTCTTTTTCAAGAAAACAACATCCGCTGTTACATCGGTTCCCGCCAAAGCCTTGAACGCTGTGTTGGGTAGGCGAATGGCGCCGATGAACTCTGCCCGCCGTGCGATATATTCCCGAAGGCTCTCGTCCTTGCGATCCATAATTCCTTTGCTGGTGATAAAGGCAATGATGCCGCCCGGTTTCGCAAGGTCCAGGGACTTGATGAAGAAATAGTCATGGATGTACGGGTTCAGGTCATTGTAGCGCCGGTCATAGATTTTCACGGAGTTGAACGGGATATTGCCCAGAATCACATCAAAGCTGTTGTCCTCAAATTTGGTGGCTTCATATCCCATGATGGAAATATCCGCATCAGGATAAAGCTGCTTTGCGATTCTGCCGGTGATGGAATCCAACTCTACGCCAAACAGCTTGCTCCCTTGAAACTGCTCCGGCAGCACAGAATAGAAGTTGCCGGTTCCCATACCGGGGTCCAGGATTTTTCGGTCAGGGCCGCCCTCGAAGCCAAACCGTTCCAGGGCGCGGTAAATGTGCCGGATCAGGTCAGGCTCGGTGTAGTAGGCTGTGATGGTGGAGTTCATGGCCGCCTTGTATTCCACATCAGTCAGCAGGGACTTCAATTCCTGATATTCGTTCTCCCAACCAGAGGCCGTACTGGAGAAAGCATTGGCAAGCCCGCCCCATCCGACATAACGGGCAAGGATGATTTGTTCTTCCGGTGTCGCTGTCCGCTTTTCCAGCTCAATCTGCTTGAGCAGCTTGATTGCCATGACATTGTTTTTATATTTGGTTTTTGCTCCACTTGGATACAGGTCATAGTCCTCAGAAAAACGGAAGTTGTGTGTGGCGACCTGCGGCGCCGCAGGCGGCTCACGAAGGGGCGCCAGATCAGTGGGGGTGGCTTCATCCATAACAGCGGGCGCCTCTGCTGCTGTACCATCGCCCATTCGTACAAAGGCGCGAATGGGGCGCAGTTCTTCCAGCTCTTTTTCCAGCCGGTATTGCGTGTCCTCCAGATCGTCCATGTCGGCAGCTTCTTGGGGGGAGAGAATAGCCCCACCGTCCAGGCGCCGCACATAAGCGTCAAATTCCCGCGTAATATCTTCAAGGTCATTTTGTACCCGGAGATAGTCGGGATTGGGCTGTTCATCCACCACGGCTTGGTACAGGGCCGAGCCATCCTCGGTCAAATACCCCCATACAATTTCCTCATTGGGATATTGCCCTTGCAGATAGCGGAGCATCTGGGTTGCGATACCTTGGCGGCGGTAGTCCTCCAAGACTTCAATCATGCTGATATGGGGCCGCCCCTCAAAAATGCTGTACCGGATGGTTCCAACCGTCAGCTCACCTCGGACCGCCTGCATCAGCATATCAATCTGCCCATGATGGGCGTCCAGGGCTTCGTCCAAAATCTGCGTTTCCTCCTGCGAGGCTTCCGCAGTATTTTCTACCGGCTCCGGGGCTGCCATGCGGCGGGCGTAGGCGTTGATTATATCCAGGGAAATCCAATCAGGTTTTTCCGGTAGTTGGGCATACAGTTCCCGCATTTTCTCA
>DVIY01000104.1 GCA_018710915.1 Candidatus Gallacutalibacter pullistercoris | reverse complement strand
ATACTTCCGTCTGACAAAGGATAGCCCGTGGTATGACCTGGCCCCGGAATATGAAGGAAGCCTGGTGCTGCAGCGTTACCAGTATGGTTCCCCGGACTTTATTATTTCTCCCGAAATGGAAGATACCTATTCTTATCTGCTGGAACTGGTCGAGAAATACAGTGAGGCAACTGCACAATGAAACGGCTTATTTGCCTGTGCATACTGGTACTTTCCATGCTGACCGGCTGTATACCAGTGCCGGTAATCAAAGATACGGACACTGGCTCACCCCAGATTGTAAATCAGGAACAGATAATTTTTTCAGGCTATGGCTTAGAAGAGCTGCGGGAAGCAGCGGAGAAGTTTTTAAAAGTTGAGCAAAGCTTTTTTACCGCAAAATATGGGAAAAGGCCGGAAGCCCGCTATATAAAGTGCTATGTAGAAGTGCTGCACCTGCTTTTGTTTGAAAAAGGAGAGGCACAGATGATTATGACAATCGGTCAGGATCGCTGGTGCCTGTACATGGAAAAGAGCTTGTTTCAGGACTGGTACGTCACAGATTACTGTTTGCTTCATAGCAGTTCTTGCCATCCAGCCGGCTATATGCCTGTTTAAAAAACACCGATATGCAGCAAGAATCCTGCAAAGTCATTTGCTGAGAATGGCTTTGCAGGATTCTGTTGTTTTTGTTTAAAAAAATTAATAAAACAAGGTAAATTTAAATAGTTTTCAAGCCCTAAAGTCGTATAGAATGTATGTGGATTTTTCTGGGCTTTTCCGATAGTATTAAGTTGTACGGGGTAAAAACTCACACAAAAAACAGCAAAGGAGGCATCCCCCATGATAATTTGGACAGCAGTCTGTGTTCCGCTGATGGCACTGGGTACTGTGCTGTATTTTACCTTTCAATACCGCGGCCAAAAAGCGCTTTCCCTGTTCTGGAAGTCATTCGCCAGTGGTATGATGGTACTGCTGTGCGGAGCGGGGCTCGTTTTAGACGGAAAATCTCCTTTGAACTCTTTGCTGTTCTGGGGGCTTGCTGCCTGTTGCGCGGCAGATTGTGTATTGGAACTTCATTTTATTTCGGGTATGGGCGCTTTTGGCGTGGCTCACGTATTCTTTATCCTGCATATCCTGTCAATTGCCCCACCGGTATGGTACAGTATTCCGCTATGGATTGTTTTGTATGGGATTTCGGCATTCTTATATCGAAAAATTATCCCTACTCTGGGAAAAAATCTGATTCCCTTCCTTTTATATCCGGCAGTACTTATGGCAATGGCCGCCATGGCCATGGTTCTCCCTTTTACAGCCGGTACTTCGTGGTGGAGCACTGCGCTGGGCGCATTGATTTTTGCAATTTCTGACTTGTTGGTAGCCAAAGGCGTACTGGTAGGAAATTCCCGTGCATGCCAGCATTTTACACTGGCACTTTATAATGCGGCATTGCTGGGTCTTGCACTTGGCGTATGGCTATAATGAATCTAAATAAAAACCGGCCTCTGTGGAGATTTTATCTGCCACAGAGGCCGGTTTTGTTTCCAGGAACTCTTTGAATTACCGCAAGCCAGTAAAACGCAGCATACGCAAAGTCAGGGATTTCCCAGGATTTTTTCTGGAAGAATTACTTCAATTGTGCAGCCCATTCCCTCTTCACTTGTCAAATGGATTTCACCGTGATGGCGCTCTACAATATGTTTTACAATAGAAAGCCCCAACCCGGTACCGCCGGTCTGCTTGGAACGGCTCTTATCGACCCGGTAAAAACGCTCAAAAATCCGTTCGTGGTCTTTATGGGGAATTCCGATTCCAGTATCTTTCACACACAAAGAGATATGTGCATCTGGCTGTGTTTTGACTGTTACCCAAACTTTTCCGCCATCCACATTATATTTCACGGCGTTTTCACAGAGGTTTCGAATCATTTCGTACAGCATGGTGGAGTTGCCGGGAACTGTCACATTATCGCCGGAAACTGTAATGCTAATCCCCCGTTTTTCGGCTTCCTGGTCCAGCAGAGAAGCCGCCTCTTTTGCAAGCTGCAAAATTGCCACCGGCTCGCTAAGTTCTTCTCTTCCCTCTTCAATACGTGACAAACGCATAATATCATCTATCAGATGCAGCAATCTTCTTGCTTCTATATAAATCATAGAAGAAAAATCTTTGATTTCTTCTTCTTCCTGCACCATTCCACTCTTCATCATCTCGGCAAAACCGGAAATGGTGGTCAGAGGGGTTTTCAATTCGTGAGACACATTCGCAGAGAAATCTTCCCGCTCTTTTTGCGCTTTATACTGTTCCGTTACATCCATCACCAGCAAAATTACACCTCCTACTGCCTGGCCCGCCAATACCGGGTTGACAAAATAGCGGAGCTTTTGCTGCTTGCCATGTTCCAGAATACCGGAAACCGCATTCCCCTGGTGTGCCTTTTCTATGGCGTCCAACAATTCCATATTCCGCGACAGAGAGACCATGGGTTTGCCAACCGGGTCCCGGTCGGCAGGATGCAGAAATTTGAGTGCACTGCGGTTTACAGAAAGAATCTTTTTCTCGGCATTCAGAATCACCATACCTTCCTGCATATTGTCAAGAATCATGGTAATGGTATCGCGATCTTCTTCGATTTCGCGTAATTGATGACGGATGGTGCGGTTTTGACGGCGAATTTTTGTTAAAAACGGTTCAAGCTCGTCATAATTTCCTGTTTCGGGCAATGCCTCCAGATTATCTGCCGCTTTGGTAAGCGGTGTAACAATGCGTCTGGTTACCATTTGCGCCACAAACACACTCACCACAAACAGCACTGCACACGAAAGCAGATCCATCGGAAAAATTTGCAAAAACACCCCAAAGATATTCTGGTTGTCGCGCCCCAAACGCAGTACCATATCTTCTCCGCAGCGGACTGCATAATAATAAGTAGAAATCCCGATGGTATTTGAAATCCGGGAATCCTGGCCGCTCCCACTCTCTAAAGCCTGCTGAAATTCGGGGCGGTCATAATGATTGCCCATAAAATCCATGTCAGCCGCAGAATCAAACAGGACTTTCCCGCTGCGATCCAACAGGGTAATGCGAACTTCTTCATCCACTGGTTCATATGCCTCTAAAAAGCTGACAGCATCACCGGAGGCCTGCGCACCTGCCGAAAGCGCCTGGCACTGCCGGTGAAGATCGGCCTGGCTTTGTTGTTCATAAAAATGATAATAAAGCGAAAGAGAAGCCGCAGTGCTCAACAGCAATGCGGCCAGTGAAATCAGGCAAAGGCTCCAGTAAATACGTCGCTTCATGGCATTTTCTCCCTGCTCTCCAGTTTGTATCCCACACCGCGAACGGTCTGGATCAGTTCTCCCCCCCGTCCAAGCTTTTGACGCAGGGTTTTGATATGCATATCAACCGTCCGGCTTTCGCCTTCATAATCAAAGCCCCAAACGGTCTGCATCAGCTGTTCACGGCTTAACACAATGCCTTTATTTTGTAAAAAATAATGAAGAAGCTCGAATTCTTTATAAGCGAGGACCACTTCCTGCCCATCTACGCGAACCAGATGGCGCAGCGTATCCATTTCCACACCACTTTCAGAAAGCAGAGAATCGTCCTGCGATTCCGGACGGGAAACAGAAGCGCGGCGCAGCAGGGCACGTACGCGGGAAAGCATTTCCATTACGCCAAAGGGCTTGGTCATATAATCATCCGCACCGGTATCCAGCGCATTGACTTTATCGTATTCTGTACCCATCGCGGTGATCATCATAACCGGAACATGCTGTGTAGCCCCGCTCTTTCGAAGACGGCGCAGAATCTCAACACCGTCCATATCCGGCAGCATGATATCCAGTAAAATCAAATCAGGAATATGAGTAGAAACAGACTCAAAAAAGTCTGCCCCACACTCAAAACCACATGCTTCATAACCATTATTTTTCAATGCATACAGAATCAGTTTACGGATGCTGGCGTCATCTTCCACTACTGCAATCAGGCTCATTTGCCGATTTCATTCCTTTCCTTCGATGATGCGCCGGGGAGGAGTGAAACGCCTGTTTATCCGTGCTTCCCTTTTGCTTCATCAGACTGATGTTCTCCGGTGATAGAATATACCACCCACTCGGAAATATTGACTGCATGGTCACCGATACGCTCGAAATATTTGGCTACCATCAGCAGGTCAATTGCCGCTGCTACATCGCCGGAATCCTGGCGGACAATCTCAATCAAATCATCACGCACTTCATCAAACAATGCGTCTACTTCATCATCTGCGTCAGAGATACTTTCAGCCAACTCCAGGTTGCGGCCTACGAAAGCATCAATCGCATTGGTCACCATTTTGGAAGCAGCCTTGGCCATCGTGCGGATATGTTCCAGACGATGAAAATCCACGCTCTCGGGCAAACGCATAGAGAGCTCAGCAATATCGCCCGCCTGGTCGCCAATGCGCTCCATATCGGTAATCAT
>DVIY01000103.1 GCA_018710915.1 Candidatus Gallacutalibacter pullistercoris | reverse complement strand
CACGGCCGCGGCGGCGACTACAAAGAGCTGGCCCCCGCTGAGCTGGCTTATTATGACGGCATGGTGGAAGTGGACCTGTCCAGCATCCGTCCCATGATTGCACTGCCCATGCATCCCTCCAATGTGTATACCATTGAAGAGCTGAACGCCAACCTGGAAGACATCCTCCACAAGACCGAAGAGGACTGCAAGGCCCTCATCGGCAACGACAAGGTCAAGCTGTCCCTGGTGGATAAAATCGAAAACGGCCGCCTCCGCGTAGACCAGGGCGTCATCGCCGGTTGTGCCGGCGGCACCTACTCCAACATCTGCGAGGCTGCCCAGATTTTGAAGGGCCACTCCGCCGGCAACGACGAGTATGCCCTCAGCGTGTACCCCAGCAGCCAGCCCACTATGATGGCTCTGATGAAGAACGGCGTGCTGGCTGATTTGATGGCCTGCGGCGCTACCATCCGTACCGCCTTCTGCGGCCCCTGCTTCGGCGCAGGCGATGTGCCCGCTAATGGCTCTCTGTCCATCCGCCACACCACCCGGAACTTCCCCAGCCGCGAAGGCTCCAAGCCCGGAAACGGCCAGATTGCCGGCGTAGCTTTGATGGACGCCCGTTCCATCGCCGCTACCACCCGTATGGGAGGCATCCTGACCCCGGCTACCGATATTGACTACACCCCCAACATCCCGGCCTATGAGTTTGACGATTCCAGCTATCGCAGCCGCATTTATGCCGGCTACGGCAAGGGCGACTTCGACGAGATTCTCCGCCTTGGCCCCAACATCAAGGACTGGCCGGAAATCCAGCCCCTGCCCGAGAACCTGCTGCTCAAGGTCACCAGCTATATCACCGACCCGGTGACCACCACCGACGAGCTGATTCCCAGCGGCGAAACCAGTTCCTTCCGTTCCAACCCGCTGGGTCTGGCAGAATTCACCCTGAGCCGTAAGGACCCCGCTTATGTGGGACGTGCCAAGGAAGTGCAGGCCGAAGAAAAGGCCCGTGCTGCCGGTGAGTATAACGCTGCCTTGCTGGAAAAGGTGCATAAGGTGCCCGGCTGTGAGGATACAGGCTGGGGCAGCATCGGCATTGCCTCCACCATTTACGCCGTGAAGCCCGGCGACGGCTCCGCCCGTGAGCAGGCCGCCAGCTGCCAGCGCGTGCTGGGCGCAGGCGCCAACATCGCTGTGGAATACGCCACCAAACGTTACCGTTCCAACCTCATCAACTGGGGTATGCTGCCCTTCCAGTTTGAGGGCGAAACTCCCTTTAAGCTGGGCGACTACATTTTGGTGCCCAATGCCCGCGCTATCTTGGAAAAGGGCGAGATTGCTTCCATTCCCGCCTATGTGCTGGGGGACGAAGCCAAGGAGTTCACCCTGTCCATTGCGGCTCTCACCGACGACGAGCGCCAGATTCTGCTGGACGGCTGCCTGATTAACTACTACAAGCGCTGAGAAGGGGAAACAGCGTCATTTTTGTGAATAAATAGGTACAAAGATTTTTTATAAGGACTCGCTCCTTTTCAGAGGGTATTGTGTTTTGCAGTATAATCACGGTACAGGAAAGGGCGGGTCCTTACAATCTATAGAGGAGGAAAAAATATGTTTTGTTCAAATTGCGGGAGGCGGATTCCGGATGGCTCCAAATATTGCTCCGGCTGTGGCGCAAAGCAGGAGGTAATTTTGGAAGAAAATTCGGCTGTTCCCGCTTCTTCATCAGCTCAGCCTGTATCGGCCCCATCCACACCGGTTGAACCTGCACCGAATCAACCCGCGCAAGGCCAATCTGCGCCAGCTCAATCTGTATTGGATGAACCCACCCCCAGCCAGCCTGCACCGGGTCAAACAACATCTGACCAGCCGCTGTATGGACAGATGCCGCCTGTTTCTGCGCCATATGTCCAGCCAAGTCCCCCTGTCCGGCCGGTTTCCAGAAAAAAGAAAATCGGTTACATGATTTTTTCAGTAGCGGTTTTCTTTGTGATGGTTTTGCTGGTCAGTCTGGTGATAAGGCCGGCCCTGTTTCCTGATGATTCAGCGGGATTATTTGCGGACACGCCTTCCTCTTCTGCCACTCCTGCTCCTTCAACAGAAGAATCTCTCCCTGGAACTCTTTCTGCCTATGATGAAATCTTTTCTGAATATAACATTGCATATACCCCCACGGTATTTCCGGGAATGGATTCTGCCTGTTATGCTGTAGTGGATGAAGAAAACGGCCTGATTGACTGTATGGACTTCGGCTATCAGAGCGATATGATTTTGGAAATGACCGAGACCATCTATTTCTTTATCGATGGATATACAGATTCTGAAAGGGAAATTCTGGATTCCGAGATGCGCAATGCTTATGCGGACTTCGAGAGCCTTTCATTCTGCTCGGCAGAATATGATATGGATGACCAGTACTATATCGTGCGTCTGGAATTTACCGATCTGGATCAGCCGGAAAATTGCCAGAAGCTGGTGGAGTTTGATATGGTGGAGGAAGGCAGTATTTCCCTTTCTATGAAAAACACCGATACAAGCCTGTCATCGCAGGGATATGAAAAAAAGTAATGAGGGTTTTTGAAAAATAAAAGCATGGGTGCGAACAAGCATCCGAGAAGAGAGGTGCTATCTCATGAAAGCCCATATCCGTCCGGAAAATGAAGTCTTTCTGTTATACAAACTGTCAGAAGACAGCGAAAAGGGGAAAAAACTGAGGGAAGTCCTGTCACAGATGAACATTGAAAGCGTCAGTATTACAGATGATATGCTGCTGGAAAGCGTGGGGTTCTGTGCCAAAATGGACGGTTTTACTTCCTGCGGAAACATATATGATGGGGAGTCCCTGCCTTACGAAATGATGGTGATGAAAATCGCTTCCCGGAACCGCCTGAATGAAGTCCTCACCCGCCTGCAAAAAGAGGGGCTGCGGGTGGAGCGCAAAGCCGTCATTACCCCAACCAACCGCGGCTGGCCTTTCTGTCAGCTGTATGAAGAGGTCTGCAAAGAGCATGAGCTGATGACCAGAGGTTCCTGAAGCATTTCCCCGGAAATCAAAAAGGGAGCACCGCTTTTCCTGATGGAAACGGTGCTCCCTTGCTTTATAAAAATATTTGCTGTGCAGCATTACGCCTGATAAGCCAGCTTTTCTTCGTTCCAGCTTTCGATGACCGGCAGGAAATTCTTCACCCATTCCAGCGCACCGGCCAGGTCGTGTTCCCGGTAGTTTCCGCACTCCTCCGGCAGGGTGCCGGGAATCTCCCCTTCAAAGGAAGCGATACTGCGGAAAATTTCCTTGATAAGCTCCACGGCCCGTGCTTTTTCCACATTACGGAGCAGGAAATAAAATCCGGTACGGCAGCCCATGGGGCCAAAGTAGATGACGGAATCCTTTTCTGCACTGTTGCGGGCAAAGGTGGCAAACAGGTGCTCGATGGTGTGCATCACCGGGTTCGGCAAATAAGGCGGCGTGTTGGGCTTTACCATGCGGATATCGTAGGTGATGATGTCCCCGTCAATGCGGGAAACATAGATGCCCGGCTCCAGCTTATTGTGGTCTACGCAAAAGCTTGCAATCCTCTCCATGACGTTTCCCCCTTACAGGCCCAAAACCTTTTTCAGCTCGTCCACCTTGTCGGTCTTTTCCCAGGCAACGCCCAGCTCTTCGCGGCCCATGTGGCCGTAAGCGGCCAGCTGGCGGTAAATGGGAGCGCGCAGGCCCAGGTCGCGGATGATGGCGGTGGGGCGCAGGTCGAACACCTTGGAAACAGCGTCGGCCAGTACGTCCTTGTCAAAGGAGGAGGTGCCGAAGGCCTCCACCATGATGGAAACCGGGTGGGCCACGCCGATGGCATAGGCCAGCTGCACTTCGCACTTCTTAGCCACACCGGCAGCCACCAGGTTCTTTGCCACATAACGGGCAGCATAAGCAGCAGAACGGTCTACCTTGGTCGGGTCTTTGCCGGAGAAGGCGCCGCCGCCGTGACGGCCATAGCCGCCGTAGGTGTCAACAATAATCTTCCGCCCGGTCAGGCCGCTGTCGCCCACGGGGCCGCCGATAACAAAACGTCCGGTCGGGTTGATGAAGCAGCGGGTCTTGGCGTCCAGCATATCGGCGGGAATAATGGGCTGGATGACGTATTTCACCATGTCCTCGCGGATCTGCATCAAGGATACAGACTCGTTGTGCTGGGTGGAAACCACAACGGTGTCCACACGCACAGGCTTGTCATCCTCATATTCAATGGTAACCTGGGTCTTTCCATCGGGGCGCAGATAGGGGAGAGTACCGTCCTTGCGCACCTTTGCCAGCTGCTTTGCCAGTTTATGAGCCAGGGAGATGGCCAGAGGCATCAGCTCGGGAGTCTCATCGCAGGCATAGCCGAACATCATGCCCTGGTCGCCTGCACCGATCTGGTCGTTTTCATCGGTTGCGCCGTTTTTCACTTCGTAGGACTCGTTAACGCCCATGGCAATGTCAGGGGACTGCATATCGATGGAAGTAAGCACTGCGCAGGTGTTGCCGTTAAAGCCTGCATCGGGGTTGTTGTAGCCGATGCCGCACACCACGTCGCGCACCACAGCGGGGATATCCACATAGCACTCGGTAGAGATCTCGCCCATAACGTGGATCATGCCGGTGGTAGCGGTAACCTCACAAGCAACGTGAGACTGGGGATCTTTTTCCAGCATAGCGTCCAGGATTGCATCGGAAATCTGGTCGCAGACTTTATCGGGATGGCCTTCGGTTA
Organism: Candidatus Gallacutalibacter pullistercoris; assembly: GCA_018710915.1. Taxonomy (GTDB): domain Bacteria; phylum Bacillota; class Clostridia; order Oscillospirales; family Acutalibacteraceae; genus Heritagella_A; species Heritagella_A pullistercoris. The sequence goes on along the minus strand of DVIY01000103.1, from coordinate 7,433 downwards.
CGGATTCGGATGTGAAAAAATACTTTGCCATTTCTTTTACCTCCATACTTTCAAATTGGGTTTTCGGGGCACAAAAAAGCCGCCCGGTCAAACCGAGCGGCATATTGTTACCTCATCTTTCGGTTTAACCCGCAGGAATTGGCACCAGCACGGCTCATCACCGCAGGTTGCCGGACATCACAGGGCCTGTTCCCTCCGTCACTCTTGATAAGGGGTTATTCAATTTTTGCAAAATTGCAGAAAGAAGTATAGCACACTCTTTTTGTCGAATTGTGAAGAATTTGTAAATTTTACTCTATCATACTTTGCCCTTAAGGATGGGGGAAAGGCGCTTATAAAGGATAAAGGTAATGACCGCATCCAGCGCACCCTTGACAAAAGTAAGGGGCAGGTTAAACACCAGGATTCCTTTAAAGATATTGTCTGCCGCAGGGACCAAGGCGGAATACATCCCAACAATTGCGTCCTCAGGCATCACCAGCAGGTAAGCAGGATACACGATAAAGTAATTCACCAGAATGCTGCATACCGACATTACCAGAGTCCCCACGATCATACCGATCAGAGCAGTTTTCCGGCTGGGACGGCGGCGATAGATTAAACCAGCCGGTACCACAAACAGCACTCCGATAAGGAAGTTGCACAGCTCGCCCACACCGCCGGTAGTGGTTGCAAAAATGTTTACCAGGTTTTTGATAAGGCATACAGCGGCGCCATATACCGGCCCCAGTGCAAAAGAGGCCAGCAGAGCGGGCATCTCAGAAAAATCGACTTTCAGATAGCTGGGCAAAATCGGCAGCCCAAAGCTGAGAAACATGAGAATGGTTGCCGCTGCACCCAGAAGCGCGGTAACGGTAAGCTTGCGCACGCTGATGCGGCGGGTCCTGGCGATGGTTTGTGTTGACATGAAAATTCCTCCTGAAAAATCAATTTGCAGTCTTTTCCGCGCGCGGCAGCAGGAGGAAACAAAAATGCCCCTTTGCAAAAACCTGCAAAGGGGCACGGAAAAACCTTCTGTTCACCGCTTCTTCCATCCGGACTATACCGTTGGCCCTGGAATCACACCAGATCAGCGACGCAAACGCGCCGGTCGCGGGCTTCCTGCAAAGCAGGTCACCGCCAGTGGGGAATTGCACCCCGCCCCGAAGACAGCATTTATTTTAGATTATTTTAACAATAGCACGTTTTAAAGTTCCTGTCAAGAGAGGGCTACAGCAGCTTCTGCAAAATTCGTTCCTGTTCCTGCTGCAAAGCCTTTTCCTCCCAGGGCCATGCAGCTTCCAGCGCTGACCAGGACTCCCAGGCAGTGTGCAGCGCCCCCGTTGCCAGGCGGATCTGTGCTTTATAGGCCGCTGCGATCTCCCGCAGGGCTTCTGCATTGGCTTCGTCTGTGCCGGGCGTAACTGCCGCTTCATAAAGGTCGAGAATCTCGTCGCTGGGCCGCTCGGGGAAATGCTCATGTGGCGAAGTGCTGTCAAACAGGCAGAGCCCCAACCCCCGGATGACCACCATATCGGCGCTGTTGGGGTCAAAGGCGCAGCGGTATTCTTCGGTGTCCCAGCCGGCTGCATTGGCAGCTGCGCGAATCTTTTTCAGGAAAGTCGATTTTCCGGTTCCCGGGCGTCCCTTAATAAAGATACGCCGTGCCAGCGATTGGGTGATTTCTGGTACGACGTCCATGCTCCCAAGGTGTGTGGCGGCCCCCAAAAAGCGCATCCGGTTACGGCCTTCTTCGCTGCCTTTTTGGCCGTCTAACAGCTGGAAAATGGTTTCCTGCGCAAGGCTGTCTAGCCGGGCGAAGTCTGTCTGTGCGATGTATACGGCCTCCCACTGGTCATGGATAGGCAGTGCAGAAGAAAAATAGCGGTGTGCTTCCTCCAGAGATTCCTGTACAGGCCGGTATATTTCAGACAAAGAAATCCCGTTTTGCACTGCTCCATCCCACGGGCGCGAAAGGTAAACGCCTGCGGAATGTTCGGGGAAAACCAGCCCCTCCACACTGCCGTCCAGACTATGCAAAATGCGCCATACGGTCAGGCCGCGCGCTTCTGCCGCAGAGGTAAGTCCTTCAAACAGCTTTTCTGCTGCTGTCTTTGGCCACCCGGAAAGAACTTCTGCGCGTTCCAGCGAGCCAAAGCAGTCGCGGTAAAACGAGACATATCCGCGTGAACTGTGTGAACTTATCAAAAACGGAATGGTTTGATTCATCTCAGCACTTCCTTTCAATACATTTCCGCAAAAATCATATGAATCTTTCAGCCAAATTATACCGGGAATCCGGCGTCGCGGTGTTTTTTCTCATAGAGAAGCTGCTCCCGGTTCGGCCTTTTCCGAAGAAGAAAGGGGGCCCAGGGGCCTTTTTCCTCAAGGCTTTCCCGATACAGAAGAAGCGCTTCATAGTGATGAATCTGGTTTTCCACCACAGCACGGCAGTTTTCCAGACTGTATTCCAGCGCCAGCGCAGTCAGCTCATATATGGGCAGGCCAATGGCGTGCGCCTCGGTGTGGACTGCCGAGCAGCCCTGCCCCAGTGCATGGTACAGTGCCGCCGTAACGGGATCGCCGGTTTCTTTGGCCGCTGCATGTACGGCTAAAATAGCAGGACGCGCTTCATTCATGCGGATGGTTCCATGCACCCAAAGACGGCAGAGCTCCAGCGCCTCCTGGGGACGAGGGTCGTCCGGTACACGCTGACAAAGGCGCGCCGCGGTTTCCTCCGCGCAGTCCAGCGCCCACTGTACCACGGCCAGGCGGGGCTGACGCCGCAATATTTCCAGCAGGTTTTGCAGGCAGGGGCTTTCCCGTGTGAACAGGACTCGGTTTTTCCGCTTGTGTTTTTCCAAAACAATTTCCAGCCAGTCTGTTTCCATATTTTTCATCCCTTTTCAAAGCAATTCAAACCGCTAAAAAAGAGGGGCGCAATTTGCAGTTGCGTCCCTCTTTGCAATTTAATTTACTGTATATCTTCCGTCATCATCCGGTACATGGCTTCCAGGCAAATACGGGCGTGTTCCATATAGCGGTTAAGGTCAATATGCTCGTTGGCGTTGTGCAGGCCGCGGTCTGGCTCATCGGGGAAGAGCGGGCCAAACGCCACGCCGCGCCCGGAGACTGCACGGGCATAGGTGCCGCCGCCGGTTGCATACAGCTCACACGGCTGGCCGGTCACAGCGGTATAGGAATCCTGCAAAAGATGGATAAACGGGCTTTCAGCAGGCAGATACAGAGGGGCTTCTTCTTCGACCACTGCAAAAGCCAGGCCGGTATCTTCAGCAGCTTTGCGGAAGGTGTCCATAATTTTTTTCCCGTCTGCGGTCACAGGATAACGGATATCAAAGCTGGCCTCTGCACCGTTTTCATCCATGTGAATCAAACCGAGATTACACGTGAGCGCGCCGGAAGGTTCATCTTCACAGCGGATGCCCAGAGAAGCGCCGTCTGTTTCACAGCCAACCGAGCGCAGCAGGAAGGTGAGCAGGCTCCCGAGCTCTTCTTCCGGCAAAACACTGCCCAGCAGCGCAACCACATGAGAAATCGCATTGAATCCTTTTTCGGGCTGCATGGCGTGGACTGCTACGCCTTTAGAGGTGATTTCTATGCCTTTTTCAGAGACTTCAAAAGTAAAGGTGCCGGGCAGCTTGCTTTGAGACAGCGCCTGTGCCTCTTCCAGCGAGCAGTGCAGCGTCACTTCGGCGTTTTCAGGGACAGCATTGACCACGCTGCCGCCCACAAAGCGCTGGATTGCCGGAGAGGCAGGGCCGTTTACACGCACGCGCATGATACCCTTTTCACGGTTGCAGATGCCGTATTCCGCGTCGGGAGTAAAAGCATAATCGGGAAGAGGCTCCTGCTTGAAATAGTGGGGCAGGTCTTCCATGCCGACTTCTTCGCCTGCGCCAAAAATCACGCGCAGACGGCGCTTTCCGGTCACGCCGGCATCTTTTAAGGCTTTCAGGGCATACAGCGCGGCAATCGCTTCGCCTTTATCGTCAGCCACGCCGCGGCCAAACAGCAGGCCGCCCTTTTGCGTCAGGGTAAAGGGGTCGCTGTCCCAGCCGCTTCCCACCGGCACAACGTCTACATGTGCCAGTACAGCTGCAATTTCATCCCCTTCACCGTATTCAGCATGTCCGGCATAATGCCCGACATTACAGGTGGAAAACCCCATCCTTTCCGCCATGCGCAGGATGCAGTCCAGCGCTTCGGCGCTTTTGGCTCCGTAAGGAAGGTTGCCTTCCGGCTTTCCGCAAACCGAAGGAATGGCAACCAGCTCTGCCAAATCGCGGAGCATGTCATCCCGATATGCATCGATGCGGTTCCCGAACCGCAGTTCTGTCTTCATACAGCATACATCCTTTCTGTCATTACTCCTCTGCAAGAACCGAGAGTTTTTGAATACACTTGGCGCAGACATTCTGCCCCTTATACGAAGTCAAGTCCTCCGTACTTTGGCAGAAGGTACAGCAGGGAGCATATTTCCGCAGGATAATAGTATTCCCTTCTGTAAAAATTTCAACCGAGTCCTTTTCTCCCAGCTTCAGCATTTTCCGAAGCTCAATTGGCAGCACCAGACGCCCCATGTTGTCGATCGAACGTACAATACCAGTTGCTTTCATGGCTGTCCTTTTCTCCTTTCTTTCTCTTCACATTTTGAAGGAAATTGTCGAAACTACTTTTAGAATACCTTTTTTTGCCAATTCTGTCAATGAAGGAAAAGGAAAATGTCAAAAAAGTTTAGAAAACGGACATATTTATTGAAACTAACCGGAAAATTAATTGCCTGACCGGTAAAAATACAGAAAATGACATGAAAAAAGGCAAGCATACATACAAATAAAGGAAGAAGAAAAGCAGACTGGAGGGAGAGGGATGCTCAATAAAATCTGGGCCGGGATGATTCTCATCAGCTTTTTATGCGCCCTGGCAACCGGCCGGATGGAAGCGCTTTCAAAGGCAGTCCTGACAGGCTCACAGCGCGCAGTAGAGCTCACGTTTTCTATGGCGGGCATGATGTGCGCATGGACAGGATTACTCAAGATTGCGCAGCAGGGAGGCCTGACCGCGATTCTGGCCAGGGTGCTGCGCCCGGCAGTCAGCCGGCTGCTGCCCGGCTGCCGTCCGGACGGCGAAGCCATGCAGGCGGCCAGCCTAAACATTACCGCCAACCTTCTGGGGCTGGGCAATGCAGCGACCCCGCTGGGGATTGCCGCCATGAAAGCGATGGTTCGCGAAGCCCCGAAGCGCGAAGAAATGCCGAACCGCGCCATGATACGGTTTGTGGTGCTGAATACGGCTTCTATCCAATTGATGCCCACCTATATTGCGACATTGCGGGCACAGTATGGCAGCGCCGCGCCTTTTGAGATTGCGCCGGCTGTATGGGTGGTGTCAGCCGCTGCCCTGACGGCCGCCCTGGCCATGTGCCGCCTGCTGGAAGGGAGGCGGCTGCATGGATAAGCTTGGCGGTTGGCTCCTGCCGGGTGCAGTGGTCATCATCCTCCTTTTTGGGCTGGTGCGCAGGGTGCCGGTGTTCGATGTGTTCCTGCAGGGGGCAAAGGAGGGGCTTTCTTCGTCACTGTCCATCCTCCCGGCTTTAATTGGGCTGATGATGGGTGTCACCATGCTGGAAGCCTCGGGCGCGCTGGATATGGTTTCCGCCTTTTTGCGCCCGGCAGCAGAACAGCTGGGCTTCCCGCCGGAGGTGCTCCCGCTGGCGCTGCTGCGGCCCTTTTCCGGCAGCGGCAGCACCGCGCTGGCGGCGTCTTTGTTCGAAAGCTGCCCGCCCGACAGCTTTGCAGGCCGTGTGATTTCGGTGCTGATGGGAAGCTCAGAAACCACTTTTTACGCGGTCGCAGTTTATTTTGGCGCAGTCGGGGTCAAAAAGTCCAGGTGGACTATCCCCGCAGCACTCACCGGGGATATTACGGCGCTGGCTGCTTCTGCGGCAGCGGTGTTACTGTGGTTTCCGCCGGCTGGTTAGTTCAGAGGGATTGCCGGATTTGCCCTTGGATTCACGGTAATGCAGGGGCGTGGTGCCGGTCAGCTTTTTGAAGACCTTGGTAAAATAGCTCTGGTCTTCAAAGCCCACCATCAGGGCGATGTCGGTCAGGCGGATATTCTGGTGGCGCAGCAGCTCTTTGCTGTGCTCAATCCGCATGCGGTTCAGATAGGCGCTGAAGGTGATGCCGGTTTCCTTTTTAAATACACGGCTGAAATAAGAGGGGGACAAAAATACCTTTCGGGCCATATCCTCCAGGGTGATATGCTCGCTGTAATGGGTACTCAGGTACTGGATGCTCTGATGGATGACGTTTGCATGCCGGGCGTCCAGATATTCAAAAACGCTGTCCATCAGCTCGCCCATCACCTGTGTCAGCCAGAAACAAAGAGAGTCCACATCTTTCAGGCTGGGAAGGTCATTCAGATACCGGTGATTCAGCCGCAGCGTCTGCTCCGGGTCAGCGCCGGCGTCAATCGCACTGCGCGAGATAAGCACCAGCAGCTCGTAAATACGGCTTTTTGCCTGTGAGAAATCGCTTCCCACCGAAAAGAAAATATACCCGAACAGCTCATTGAGCAGGCGCTGAGCCTCAGGCTTGTTGGTCTGCCGCACAGCGCGCAGCAATGCCTGTTCGGTTTCGAAGGGATAGGGGGGGATATCTTTTTCGGTTTTCAATTCCTGGATATAGGCGGTCACCTGCCGCTGTATGATATCAGAATCCTGCCGGTCCAGCATCCTTTTGGAGGCGGAGACATTATTCATAAACCCCACCGCCATAAACAGCAGGGTAGAAAGCTGCGTAACCGTATGCGGCGAAACAAACGGGACATTTTCCAGCTCTTTGAGCACCGCCTCCTGTTCCGGTGGAGAAAGATGGAGCTGTTCGGTCAGCTCCCATGCCACATAATCCGCCCGGTCTACCATCAAGAACGGCCCAACCGTGATTTTGGCTTCACTTCCCTCAGAACCCAGAATGGGTGAAACAAAGCAGGTGAGCCCCATGGGGCAGAAGTAAATATATTTTCCGCCAAAGCGCTCTGCTTCGGTCATACCGTAAATATGCGCCTGTATGCAGTCTTCCGGGCGCCGTTTTGCCGCCCGGCACAGCGCACAGGAAGCACAGCCAAAGCCGCTCTCATGGAACAGCTTTCCTTTTGCATCAGAAACAACACAACCCAGCCCGGTAGAACCGGAAAATGCATCGGCACATTCCTGCGCCAGCCGCAGATCAAATGCATCTGTCTGTTTCAAAATTGGATGCCCCTTTCTGCGCCTGGTAAGCAGCGCGGAAGTTTTGGTAATCATTTGTGATAGATAACTAATAGTCCAAAAAAATGATTTCGTCAAGACTTTTGCAGCCAATTGCGCAAAAAAATCCAAAAGATTCGGATTTTTTACAAGGCAAAGACGAAAAGAAAGAGTATAGTGAAAA
>DVIY01000102.1 GCA_018710915.1 Candidatus Gallacutalibacter pullistercoris | reverse complement strand
CTGCATTCTTTACCAGCATTTTTATCACCCCAAACTCATTATACCGCATTTTCTCCCTTTATACGAGAAAAAGGCCACCAATCGGTGACCTTTTTCGACAGGCTGCGACCACCCTATTGGGTGGCCGTCTTTAATGTTGGCATCTTTCTATCGTCCCGGGCCGTCGCCAGCCAAGTATTTTCGACATCAACGAGCTTAACTTCTGTGTTCGGGATGGGAACAGGTGGACCCTCGTTATCATCGACACCAACTATTTTGTTTGTCCGTCATCTGTGACGGTTTCTTGATTATATCACATAAATCGGGAAAATGCAAGCTTTTTTGCAGATTTTTTTATAAAAACGGGAGCCCGATTTGCCGGGCTCCCGCAAAAAGGTTATTTTTTTGAGAGATTCTCTTCTCTATTGGTCTCAAACACGCGTTGGATATGCATGGCCAGATACCCCACTTCGGTTTCGTTTACCGGCCGTTCCAGCGTCTGTGAAAGCTGGCGGCAGATTTTTTCAGAAATCTCAAAAGCGGCCGGGCAGGATTCCTGCATCAGATGGTTAACGTCCACGCTCAACCGTTCCCCTTTGAGAATCCGGATTGCCATATACTTGATATGGCTCATCAGCCGGTCATAAGACAGGGAAGAAACATCAATCCGGGCGCCGGTTTCTGCCTGTACCAGCTCTACACACTCACGGATTGTGCGCGCGGTCTGCATGGCCTGTGAGACCTGCATCGATTCCAGCGACGAGTGGATATGCAGCGCGATATATCCCAATTCATCATCACTGAATGAAATACCGGCCTGTTCCAGGATGATTTCCCCGCCGCGGCGCGCAATCTGGAATTCCTGGGGGAATAACGCCTTGATATCCGGGGTCAGCGGGTTGCTGATTGGTGCGTTTTTCTGGATTCGCCGGGCGGCAAAGGCGATATGGTCGGCCATGGGGATGAGGATGCTCGTATCCAGTTTGCCGAAGGCTTTTTGCGCTTCCTGTATAATGGCGTTGGCGATTCCCAGGTAGATGGGGTCAATACGGCGCACCAGTTCCCGTGGGTTTCCGTGGTCACATTTGGGGGCAAGTACATAGATGGTGGCATCCGGCGGAAAATTGACCCGTTCCCCGGGCTTTTTTCCAAAGCCTACCCCTTTTCCCATAATCAGATTTTCCCGGTTATCTTCCATGTGAATGGCCAGAACCGAGTTGTGGTTCAGTATTTTGGTAATCCGGTGCACAGCAATCCTCCTTACCTGGCAAATTTACAGGCAGCGTTCAGGATTCATAGATATCCAGCGCCAGCAGGTCTTCTCCGGGACGGATATGCCCGGATTTGAGCAGGCGCAGCTCCTGGTTGTCCTCCATGGTGGTGAACAGTACCGGCGAAGAGGTGGAAGTGGCGTTTTCGCGGATATAGTCCAAATCGAATTCCAGCAGGCGGTCGCCCTTCTTCACCTTGTCGCCCTCTTTCACCAGGGCGGTAAAGCCCTTACCCTCCAGCGCTACGGTGTTGATGCCCACATGGATGAGGATTTCCACGTTCTCTTCCAGCTTCAGGCCCAGCGCATGGTGGGTATCGAAGATAAAGCAGACTTCGGCATCACAGGGGGCGGTCACGACGCCCTCACACGGGACGATGGTCGCGCCGTCGCCCATCATTTTTTCTGCAAAAGCTTCATCGGGCGAGGCGGTAATAAGGGCAGCTTCACCGTGCAGCGGGCTGCCAATCACGATGGTGCGCAGCAGGGCGCCGTGTTCGGCGAGCTTGGTTTCTTCGGCGGCGGTTTCTGTGGGCGCTTCTGCGGCAGGCCCGCTTTCAGCCGCACCGCTGCGCAGGTAATCCTCCAGGTTGGCCTTGATGATGTTTACCTGCGGCCCATAAACTACCTGGACCCCTTCGCCCTTCTGGATTACGCCGGCAGCGCCGGTGCTTTTCAGCACAGCCTGGTCAACCTTTCCGCCGTCCAGCACTGTCACGCGCAGGCGGGTTGCACAGCAGTCCACGTCTTTGATATTGGCAGTGCCGCCCAAACCGCGGGTAATATCGGCAGAAACCTGGTTCTTTTTGTCGCCTTCTGCCTTGCGTGCGTTATAGTCGGCCTTGGTGTACAGCTTGGTTTCCTGATTGCCTTCTTCACGGCCGGGGGTCTTGAAGTCGAACTTCTTGATGAGGAACGAGAACAGGAAATAATACACGAGGAAAAAGGCAGCGCCCAGCGGGAGGATGAGCAGCCAGCTGGTTTTGTCATTGCCCTGCAGAATGCCGAACAGTGCCAGGTCGATAAACCCGCCCGAGAATGTGAGGCCCACGGTGATGTTCAGGATATGGCACAGCATATAGGCCAGGCCTGCCAGCACGCCGCTGATGACAAAGAGTACGGGCGCCACGAACAGGAACGAGAATTCGAGCGGCTCGGTAATACCAGTGATAATAGAGGTCAGCGCTGCCGAGAGCAGCAGGCCGCCGACCTGCTTTTGGCGGTCGCTGCGTGCGCAGCGGTACATGGCCAGCGCAGCTCCCGGGAAGCCAAAGATATACAGCACGAATTCGCCGGTAAAGCACCAGGTGCCCGCGGTGGAAAAATGTGTGACCGTGGGGTCTGCCAACTGGGCAAAGAAGATGTTCTGCGCACCGGAAACCATGGTCCCGGCAACCTCCATGGTGCCGCCCACTGCGGTCTGCCAGAAGGGCAGATAAAATACGTGGTGCAGGCCGAAGGGAATGAGCAGGCGCTTAATCATACCGAACAGGAAGGTGCCGAAATAACCGGAGCTGTACACCAGCACGCCCAGATGGTTGATGCCCTCCTGGATAGGCTGCCAGATGAAGAACATCAGGATACCCACCAGCGCATAGACTACCGTACTGATAATCGGCACAAAACGGGTACCGCCAAAGAACGACAGCACCTGCGGCAGCTGGATTTTATAAAAGCGGTTGTGCAGGGCCGCCACGCCCAGGCCTACAATGATACCGCCGAACGCGCCCATTTGCAGCGACTGGATGCCCAGCACAGAAACGACCGAGCCTTCCAGCAGGTTTTCGGGCCCGCCGGTCAGAGAAATCATGGCAGAGATGCCGGAATGCATGACCAAAAACGAGATTCCGGCCGCCAGCGCCGCCACTTCTTTTTCCTGCCGCGCCATGCCGATGGCAACGCCAATGGCGAAAATCAGCGGCAGGTTGTCAAAGATGATGCTGCCGCAGCGGTTGAGCACAGAAAAGATGAAGTACGGGATGGTGCCGGGCCCCATATAGGGGGTCAGGTTGTACATGTCGAGGGTGGTCTGGTTGGTGAACGAGCTGCCAAGCCCCAGCAGCAGGCCTGCTACCGGCAGGATGGCGATAGGGAGCATAAAGGATCTTCCTACACGCTGAAGTACGCCGAAAATCTTGTCTTTCACAGGGATTCCTCCTTTTGAGATAAAATAGTTTATCCACAACGGTTTTGGTAATGCCCTTAAAAACAAAATAAGCACTAACCAATAACCGCCATATTCTCACATGACAGCTACAAGGTTAGTGCCTGGCATCCAGTAACACACCTTC
>DVIY01000101.1 GCA_018710915.1 Candidatus Gallacutalibacter pullistercoris | reverse complement strand
TTGTACTGATTTCCATTTTCAGACACTTTTTCCGAAGAAAATGGCTTTCTGTTTTCTCCTGTATTCACAGTATATTCATATTTTTGGGATACTATGAGCATATTATAATTTATTATTTTTGGAAAGGTACGGTGCTTCATGAGTCAATTCGAACGACGTGATACCTTTATTCCTTATAATGTGCCCGACATTACCGATGCGGAAATCAACGAAGTTGTGGATACGCTCCGCTCGGGCTGGCTGGCAAAAGGCCCCAAAACCATTGAGTTTGAAAAGCAATTCGCCGAATATGTGGGCGCAAAACACGCCATTGCTGTGAACTCCTGCACGGCAGCGCTACATGTTGCCCTGCTCAGTCAGGACATCGGCCCCGGCGATGAGGTCATTACCACGCCCATGACCTTTGCTTCTACTGCCAGCACCATCATTCACACCGGTGCAACGCCTGTCTTTGCTGATATTGATTATCGTACCGGCTGTATTGACCCGGATGAAATCGAGAAAAAAATCACTCCGAAGACCAAAGCAATCGTGCCGGTTCATTACAGTGGCCAGGTATGTGATCTCGACCGGATTTATGAAATTGCAGACCGGCACGGCTTGTTTGTTTCTGAGGATGCTGCCCACGCCCTGTGGAGCCGCTACAAGGGTCGATTGATTGGTCACAAGCTGCGCGGTACGGCTTCTTACAGCTTTTATGCCACCAAGAACCTGTGCACCGGCGAAGGCGGTATGCTGGTGACTGACCGGGACGATATTGCTGAGCGGGCAAGAATCCTCACCAGCCACGGTATGAGCCGCAACGCATGGAACCGTTATGCCAAGGGCGGCACCTGGAAATATGACATTGTAGAGCCAGGCTTCAAATACAATATGTTCGATATTCAGGCAGCATTGGGCCTGCATCAGCTGGCGCGGCTGGAAGAAATGCAGCAGAAACGCCTTGCCATCGCTGCCAGATATGAGGAAGCATTCGGTAAAATGGATGCATTGGACATGCCGGAGGTTCCGGAATACACCACCCATTGCTGGCACCTGTATGTGATGCGGATCCGCCCTGAAATGCTGACCATTGATCGTGACCAGTTCATCGTAGAGCTGAATGAGCGCAATGTGGGCACCAGCGTACACTTTATCCCGGTTCACCTGATGAGCGCATATCGTAACCGCTTTGGCTATCAGGAGGGAGACTTCCCCAATACAGAAAAGCATTTCGACCGGATTATTTCTCTGCCCCTGTACCCCACCATGACCGACGAACAGGTACAGTATGTCATCGGTGCTGTAGCAGACATCATCGAAAAGTATCATCGCTGATAACATCAATAAAAAAACGGAGTTTCCTGCGGATCATACAGGAAGCTCCGTTTTTTGCTGCAGAAAAGCATCTAGTAAAATGGTTCACTCTCCCCCATTTAATAAACGGTACATGGTATTGGAAAGATGGAATTCCTTTTGCAGACGCTCGACTTCTTCTTTTGCCTTTTTTCTGGAAGCTGCGGGGACGCCGGCCTTCTCGGCACGGATCATAATATTTTTCGGCGTATCCACCGGGTTGACAATTTCCATCACCTGCACGCGGTATCCACTGGCGGTGAGCAGGTTTGCCCGGATTGCATCCGTAAACAACGCAGCCGCCCGCTCCTGCAGCAAACCATACCGGGTAAGCAGAGCGAATTCTTCAGACTGCATCTGCGCGTTCAGCTCATGCTGGCAGCAGGGCATGGAAAAAATCATCTTGGCCCCCCACTGCACTGCATGATACAGCACATAGTCTGTTGCAATATCGCAGGCATGAAGGGACACCACGATATCTGGTGTAAAGTCGGGCTGATAGGTGCGGATATCCTGACAGAGGAACTCCATCCCATCATACCCGTATTTGGCGGCTGTTTTGCGGCAATGCTCCATCACATCTGCCTTAAGGTCGATTCCCACCATATGAGTGGAAATCCCGCGCACCTGTGTCAGGTAGTAATAAAGCAGGAAGGTCAAATATCCCTTTCCGCACCCGAAGTCGATAACATGCAGCTGGGTACAGGAGGTTTTGGAGACCAGATCGTCAACCGCCTCGATAAAGCGGTTAATCTGGCGGAATTTGTCGTGCATGGAAGCGACAATCTTTCCTTCCTTCGTAAAGATACCCATATCTACCAGAGGCGGGATTGGCTCGCCTTCACGCAAAATATAGTTCTTCTCCCGATTATGGCTCTCGCGCACTTTGACTGCGGTTTGCAGCTTTTTCCGGGTAACAAAAGCTTCTCCCTTTTTGGTGATGGAAACCATCCATTCATGCGTCTTAGTAAAAGCATTGATCTGCCGGTACTCCGACGGCACTCGCGCTGCCAGATACGCTTCTAGCTCCTGCGGCTGAAGATTCTCGTGGAACATCTGTTTTCCGATCTGCCGTTCTGCCTGATAAATGTCCGAATAGCGGTGGATATCAATCTTCCGGCATGGCTGGCTTTTCTGACAGGGTTTGCTGAGAATCACACGCACAGGCTCTTTCTGTACAATCGCGGCCAAGCCGCTCTGCAAGTCGCTCATTGCGATACCATTCCTTTCGCCGCCGAAGCGGTGTTTTTTATAAAACTTCTTTGACAAAAGCGTCTGCAATTGCCGCGCAATGCACTTCTATCGCACCTGCTGCCAGCAGGCAATTGGCACATTCCCGCAGCGTGGAGCCGCTTGTTACAATATCATCGATCAATAAAATCCGTTTTCCGCGCACGCGGTTTTCTTCTGCTGCATATACGCCCTGCACATTTCGGCGGCGTTCTTCCAGATGCAGCTCATGCTGAACGCGATTATTCTTGATTTTCCGAAGAAGCGGACGGCAGGGCCGTCCCAACTCTCTGGCCAAGCGCCGGGCCACCAGTTCCGATTGGTCATATCCCCTCTCGCGAAGTCTTTCCTGAGAAATCGGAGCCCAGCAGACCACGTCGTCTGTCTGCCATCTGGGTGGAAGCACACGCGCCAGCGCTTCTGCAAAACCCGCCGCGCGCTCTTTTCTGCCATAAAATTTCATAGCCAGAATGGCTTTGCGTACTTCTCCGGAATAAACGTATGGGGACACGCAGAAAATGGGCGCATTCCCCTCTTCATCCAGACGCCTAAAATAGGACTGCGGCGGATTTTCTTCTTCACATTTCCCGCAGATGCGTTTTCCGCCAATAGTAATCTTCCCACATATCGCACAGCGGGAAGGAAAAATCATCGCAAGTAATTTTTCACCAAAGGATACACCGGTTCTCATGCGTTATTTGCCTCCCCGGCTTCCTGCGTCAGAAAATGGATAAGCCCCGAATAGCGGCGCGTTTTGCGGTCGTTGGCAACCATCGCGCGCACCGTGCGCTCTTCTCCCACCAGAATTAACAGGTTTTTGGCACGGGTGACGGCGGTATACAGCAGGTTCCGGTATTCGAGTTGATGCGGCCCGGGAAACATGGGCATAATCACAGCTTGGAACTCGTTGCCCTGACTTTTGTGTACCGTTGCAGCATATGCCAGCTCCAGTTCGTAGGCATGGTCTGTATCATACAGCACCAGCCGATCATCAATAGAGGCTGTCAGCGTGCCAGCTGCTTTGTCGATCTCTACCAAGATTCCCATATCACCGTTGAACACGCCCTCTCCGGTGGTACCGTCGCTGCGCGTCCAGGGAAGATTGTAGTTATTCTTGATCTGCATGACTTTGTCGCCCTCACGCAGGATACTTCCATTGAGATTGATTTCTTTTTTCCCTTCCCCAGGCGGGTTCAACACTGCCTGAAGGCGGCGGTTCAGTTCCACCGTGCCCAGCTCTCCTTTGCGGCCGGGCGCCAGTACCTGGATATCCTGATACACCGAATACCCATAGCTTGCCGGCAGCCGGCGGGCACAGAGATCCACAACGGTATTGCAGATATTTTCCGCCTTGTGCAGGGGCAAAAAGAAGAAGTCGTGGGACTTATCATGCAGCTCGGGGAATTCCCCGGCTACAATGCGGTGAGCATTGGTGACGATCAGGCTTTTCATGGACTGGCGGAAAATCTCGGTCAGCTGCACCATTGGAAACATCCCGGAAGTAATGAGATCACCCAATACGTTGCCCGGCCCCACTGAAGGCAGCTGGTCACAGTCCCCCACCAGAATCAACCGGCAGCCCAGCGGCAGTGCGCGCAGGATTCCTTCAAACAGGTAGGCATCCACCATTGAAAGCTCGTCCACCACCACTGCATCACATTCCAGCGGGTTGCGCTCATTGCGGCTGAAAACGGGGTTATCCGCTTCATCCCATTCCACTTGCAGCATGCGATGTACCGTTTTGGCCTCTTCCCCGGTCAGCTCAGACATACGCTTGGCGGCGCGTCCCGTTGGGGCAGCCAGCAGCACGGTCTCCCCTTTTTCCTTTAAGATGCGGATAATCCCGTTGAGGGTGGTGGTTTTACCGGTACCGGGGCCGCCGGTCAGAATCAGGAATCCCTTTTCGAGTGCCTGGATAATAGCCTGCTTCTGCTCCGGCGCATAGTGGATATTTTCCCGGATTTCGATTTCTTTGATAGAACCCTCTGCACCAGTAATTGCCTGCGGAGGATAACAAAGCATCATCTTCAGCCGGTCTGCGCTGTACGACTCAGATTGATAATAGCGCGGCAAAAAAATAAACTCACGCTCGTCAAATCTTTCGGTATGTACATCGTAGGTTTCTTCCATCCGGTGCAAGATTCCGCCTGCAACTTCGGGTTCTACCTCAAGCATCCGGGCGGCTACCTGTATCAGGCGGTCACGCGGCAGGCAGGTGTGGCCGTTGTTGGCGTTGTGGCGCAGCACATACAGCAGCCCGGCGCGCACACGGCCATTGTCATCCTGCGGCATATCCAGCGAAGCGGCGATGGTATCTGCACGCGTAAAATCGATATCCAACTCGTCGTCACACAGGCAAAAGGGGTCTTGGCGGATGCAGTCTTCTGAATGGGCGCCATAGCGCCGCCATACCCGCACCGCTTCTTCCGGGGTAATCCCGTATTTCCCCAGCCGCACCATGATATCCTTGATGCCGTTGGTCTGTTTGAAATCCTCTGAAATCTTCTTCGCCTTGCTCTTGGTTACACCCTTGACCTGTGCCAGCCGTTCCGGGTCATTTTCAATGATATCCAGCGCATTTTCGCCGAACGTCTCCACAATCCGGGCGGCAGTGGCCTGGCCGATTCCCTTAATCGCACCGGAAGAAAGATATTTTAATATTGCGGCGGCCGTTGCCGGGCGGGAACGCTCACAGACTTCTGCCTTAAACTGCGGGCCAAAACTGGGGTGGCTGGTCCAGACGCCGATGACTTTCAGTTCTTCTCCCGCGCTGACAAACGGCAGGTACCCCACCACGGTCACCAGTTCTTCACTGTTGTTCAGCTCTAGAACCGTATACTGGTTTTTTTCGTTGCGGTAGATTACATGTTCCACCGTCCCGCTCATCTCATAGTATGTCACTTCACCCTGCCCCGGCATGACGATTCCTCCGAAAAATTGGTTTCCTTTTCAGTATAATACAAATCGTCCTACTTTTCAAACCTTTGTTTGGATTTTCTCTATTCCTGCCGGAAAAGTGTCTCTGTAAGCTCAGAAGCCGTACAGATTTCCAAAAAAGGCATCTCGCGCTGCATACACCGGCAGATTTCGTATGTTTCTTCGTCCATCCCACCGTCCACGCAAATCAAACGAACCTCTTTGCCATTTGATTCCCGGCAAATGTCCGCAGCATTCCGCAGCAGATGTTCTGCATCTTCCACATGACCCTGCAGCGGGACAGTAATTACCATCCTCTCCGGATTTTCCGCGCGCAGCAGCCACCAAAGCAGCGTCCGGCAGGTATACGCCACGCCCATTAGCAGAAAAAATACCAGCAGAATCTTTCCAAGCAGTTCCATTTTGTTCCCTCCCGTCTCCGTTTTTCCATTCTATGAACCGGGCACGGATTTTGACAATGGCTGACAGAGAAATCCCCGGACAGCTGCAGGAATACAGCCGTCCGGGGGTTCTGTAAACGATGGAAAACAGATTTGAGTTGCTGATTTATTCTTCCACGAAAATGGTGCTGATGCTGTGCGGGGCAATCTTCACGGAGAACGGCTCCCCTGCGCCGCGCACGGTAAATTCGCGGGGCTCATCCATATTGCTGGCAGCCACAATCACGAGCGAACCATCCGGATTGCGGAAAGCGGAACAGTTGGCGCCCAGATGGCCTGTCACCGGGATATATTTTGCGCCCGGCTGTACAAAATGGGAATAATGCTTCATCAGATAAAATTCCGGCTGAAGCTTCAAAGCACCGGTTTCAGGGTTTACGGTGCACAAAGAGTTCTGCGCCCAGCCCCAGGAAGATACGCCGCCCTCCAGCAGGGCCATGTTCCAATATGTATAGCGCTCTGCGCCATGGCGGAAATACTGCCACATCAATCCGGCGATATACTCCATATGAGTCCAGCTGTTCTGGCCGTCGCCACATTCGCTCTCGGTCTGCATCACGCGCATTTCGGGATAGCTGGCCTCTACATGCTCCAGCACATGCTTGCCGCCCCACTGCAGGCCCACACCGGCCAGATAGCTTCTGGCCTGCGGGTCGGACAGAATGGTATTGATAAACTGGTCGTAAAACTCGCCAAACGGCGTATTTGCGCCGAACATCATATCCATAAACGGCCCGTTGATAGTGCCTAGCCACAGTTCGGTATCCAGCCCGCTTTCACGCAGCGCCGGCCCCAGATATCCTTTGATAAAGTCGCGCATATCTTTGCCTGTCCATTTGCAGGATGGGAACTTCTGGTCGGCCATGGGCTCATTCTGCACATGAACCTGTCCCACATGCACGCCTTCCTTCCGGTACTCTTCAATAAAGCGCACAAAGTAGCGGGCATAGGTTTGCAGAATTTTCTCTTCCATGCGCAGGGTACCGAAATTATAGACCGGTTTTGTCTTCATCCAGGTGGGCGGGCTCCACGGAGAGCCAAAGACAAAGAAATCCTCTCCCTGACGGGCAATAGCTTCCTTGATAAAGGGAATCGTATAGGTTTTATCCCGCTCGATGTTGAAATCCTTCAGTTCAAAATCATCGCGGGTTTCGTCACAGCTGTACCATTCCAGGCTGAAGTCGTTTGCGCCAATCGGCACACGGCCATAGTTGAAGTTGCAGTTTTCGGGCAGGAACAGCTCATCGAGGAACTGTTTGCGCTCTTCTTCAGAAACGCGCCCCAATGCATCCCAGCCCAGCTCATTAAAGCAGCCGCCAAAGCCCAACATGGTCTGCTTTTCGCTTTGCGAAAGCACCAGGTCATCTGCGCAATTTGCAGCTCCGACCGTCTGCGGACGCCAATACTCTCCCTGTGTAGACTGAATGTGTGTAATGTTTCCCATACTCATTTCTCCTTACTTGCTTTACTTCTCCTCAAAAACCCGGAAGCCCCATGGCTCCAGTTCAACGATTTCTTCGCGAACAGCTGTTTTGCCGGAAAGCAGTTCTATGCCGTCATCGTGCAGGTACGGCTGCCTGATCGGTTCCATCGAATAATTGAAATAATAGTGAACCCTCTTCCCCAGCTCGTTCACGCCGCTGCGAATGATAATTGGGAACGATGCCTGCTGGGATTCTCCCCACAAACCGGCCTGCTTGAGCAAGCGGCACAGCAATGCTTTCAAATATTCTTTCGTGGTCAGGCACCCTACATAGACTGCGGTTCCCTTTCCGTAGTGGTTTTCTGTAATCGCTGCATATTTTCCCCAGAACGGGTGCGAATAGGAAGCCAGCATTTCTGCACTCTCTGGACGAAGCAGTTCCATCCATGCGGAAATTTTCCGTCCTCCCTCAGAAACTTCCAGATAATCCCCGGTCAGGGAAACTTCTTCCGGCCGGGTAAATTCATCATAGGACATTCCAAAGCACTTTGTCAACAGGTGCGGCTGAGAATCATGTGCAACAGTGAGAAATTCATTGGAAAAACCGGTTTTACAGACTGCCAGAAGGTGTCCGCCCTCTTCCACATAGCGCTCCAGCGACCGAAGCAGAGAATCCGGCGCGCTGTACAGAGCGGGCACGCCGATAAAATCATACGCAGACAAACGCCCTTCGTCCTGCGGGAACAGGATGTCACATTCTACATTCAGTTCGTAAAGCGCGTCATACAGCAGCCGAACTATATCGTTGTAAGTAACAGAATCCGGCATGGGGAACTGCTGCAGGCCGGTCAATGATTCGTTGCTCACCAAAATAGCGGCCCGGTTCTGCTTTTTCAGGTTGACAAGATGCGGGCTCAAGCGCTTCATGTCGGCGCCAATTGTACAGGCCTCCCGATAGGGTGCATTCGGTTCCAGATCGTGGCTGAGCAATCCTTTCCAGTAGGTTTCAAAGGAATTGTGGATGGAATGCCAGTGCCAGTACATCACGGAATTCGCGCCGCTGGCCAGGTGGCTAAATGCATGCAAGCGCAGCTGTCCGTTAAAGGGCGTCCAGTTTACATGTCCCTGTGCCTGCGTTTCAATCACCAGATAGTTTTTGCCCAGCAGGCTGCGGGCAACGTCTCCGCCAAAGGCAATTTCTGCACCGGTAAGGCGCTCCTGTGTGGGGTGATAAATATCGCACCCGGCAATGGTGAGCGCCTTCGCCACCTCTTTATGGTTTACATCTGGCTGGACTCCAAAGGAGTACCCACGCCACTCATAGTCCAGATTATGAGTAATAAACTGTCCCTTTTTAAGATATTCCCGAACAATACCGGATTGCCACTGCAAAAACTCCGTGACCAGGTCGCGCCGGAATTTTTCGAACTCTGCGGCGAAGCTGCCGTTAATCGTCCCGGTAACATCCGGCACATTCTCCCAGCTGTCCACGCGGTTGCTCCAGTAGTTGAAGCCAAATTCACGGTTCAGCTCTTCCAACGAGCCGAATTTTTGCCGCAGGTAACGGACAAAGCGTTTTTGCACATTGAGGCCAGCGGTGTGGTAATGCTTGGTTTCATTATCCAGCTGGAAACCAATCACACAGTCGTATTCCTGTACACATTCCATCAAGCGGCGGATAATGCGTTCTGCATAAAACAGATAAGCTGGGCTGGTAATATCCATAATCTGCCGGGCGCCATATTTCCCCGCGCCTCTTTCGGTCACTGCCAGCACTTCCGGATGCTCCGCAGCCAGCCACGGCGGGACGGCATAAGTAGGGGTTCCCACGATAACGGAAATCCCGGCTTCCTGCGCAGCAGCCAATGCCCGGCGCACATGCGTAAAGTCAAAAACACCGTTTTCCGGCTCCTCAGTCGCCCAGGTGGATTCCGCAATACGGATGACGTTCATCCCCGCTGCTTTCAGCATTTCCATATCTTTTTGCAGCCGCTCTACCGGCATATATTCATCATAATAGGCGGCGCCGTACAATAAATGGTCCATCAAAAACTCCTCCCTGACATTATGTTGGCTCCTAAACAGTCAAACATATAGCCTCATTCACCATGCTGATTTGCTCATATTGTATCATACCAAAGTATAAAAGCAACCCTTTCTTTTTCTATTTTAATATTAAAATGGAAAAAGATAAGGGGAAACCCAAAACGTGGGCCTCCCCTTAAAAATAGCTGTGAACAATCACTTGTAACCCTGCGCAGCATTCAGGAATCCACCGCAGTAGTAGCTACGGCTTTGTGCTTCCATTTTCCGCGGCGATACAGCGCGTAAGTAATCATTGCACCGAGCACCCAGGAAATCAGCAGGGAAATATACAGGCAATCAGGGTTGCCCTTCGGAAATTCTGCACCGCGGGTTAAGAAAGCAATTCCATATGCCAAAGGTACACGGATCACAACGGTTGTAATGAAGGAAATCCACATGGGCGTCATGGTATCGCCTGCGCCGCGCATCACGCCGGAAAGGCCCTGTGTAACAGACATGGCAATATATCCCACTGCGAGGATGCACATCATATGGAAACCGAGATCAATAATCGCCTGCGTATTGGTAAACCATCCCATTAAAATTCTGCCAAACAGAAGAATCATGATGGTAAGACAGGATGAAACAATCAGCCCCAGCAGCATGCCGGATTTGGTTCCCTGATGCACACGGTCAATTTTTCCGGCGCCGATATTTTGTCCGGCATAGGTGGTCATGGCTGTACCAAAAGTGAAATTCGGCATCATGGCAAAACCATCTACGCGCATAACAATAATGCTGGCCGCGATAACTTCGGTACCAAAAGAGTTGGTAAGGGACTGCACTACAATCGCTGCCAGTGAGAAAATAGCCTGTGCCAGACCGGAAGGCAGTCCCAACTTTGTCAGGCGAAGCACCAGTTCTTTGTGCAAACGCAGAGAAGAACGCGGAACAACAACAATTTCTTTCATATTCAACAGCCGGATCAGGCATAAAACAGCCGAAACCAGCTGCGCGATCCCTGTAGCAATCGCCACACCGGCAACGCCCCAATGAAAAGAAACAACAAACAACAGGTCAAGGACAATATTCAGCAGGCAGGCAATTACCAGATAAACTAACGGCATAAAGGAGTCACCCAAGCCGCGCAAAACACCGGAGAGAATATTGTATCCTGCTCCACCGAGAATTCCAAGAAAAATAATAATCAGGTATGTACAGGAATCAGCATAGATATCTTCTGGTGTGTTCAACATGGTCATCAGTGGATGTGTAACCAACGGGCCGACAACCATAATGAACACCGAAGAAAGAACCGTCAGGGTAATCGTATTTCCCACCGTTGTAGAAAGCAGTTCATGCTGGCGCGCACCAAAATACTGTGAAACCATGATGGTAGCTCCGGTAGCAATACCCATAAACAACACAAGCAGCAGGTTCAGTATCGGCCCGCTGGCGCCCACTGCTGCCAGTGCATTATCGCCCACATATTTTCCAACTACAATGGAGTCAACCGTATTATACAGCTGCTGTGCAAGGTTGCCGATTAACAGGGGGACTGAAAATTGTATCAGCCCTCTCATTGGTTTGCCCTGTGTCAAATCTTGTGCGCCGAAAAAAGCGGCGACTTTCCCTGCCATAAAATCCTCTCCTTCTCAAAATAAAGCCCGCTTCTGAACTAGCCATTCACAAGCGAGTCTTTTTTCTTGATTGTTAACCAAGTTTATTTATAATCTTTGACATCATTGTATCATAAAACATTTTTTTTGACAACTATTCAACTGTTCGCATTTCCAACAAAAAAAGCGGCTGCCCTATTGACAGCCGCTTCGATAAAAACTCATATAAAAATTTTATTCTATATCTTCTGTAATAGCGCTGATACTTCCAGCCTTCAGATAAGCATTGATAAAGCCGTCCAGATCGCCGTCCATCACCGCATTGATATTGCCGGATTCAAAACCGGTACGATGATCTTTTACCAACGTATAAGGCATAAACACATACGAACGGATCTGGCTTCCCCAGGCAATTTCTTTTTGTTCGCCCTTAATATCACTGATTTTTTCCAGATGCTCGCGCTCTTTGATTTCAATCAGCTTGGATTTCAGCATACGCATTGCCACATCGCGGTTCTGGTACTGGCTGCGTTCCACCTGGCAAGCCACCACAATGCCTGTCGGGATATGGGTCAAACGCACTGCAGAAGAAGTTTTGTTAACTTTCTGTCCGCCTGCACCACTTGCACGGTACACATCCATCTTGATATCAGCAGGATCAATTTCGACCTCAATGGTATCGTCGATTTCAGGCATGACTTCCAGCGAAGCAAAAGAAGTATGGCGGCGTCCGGAAGAATCAAACGGAGAAACACGCACCAGACGGTGTACACCCGCCTCACTCTTCAAAAAGCCGTAGGCATTTTCGCCTTCAATCAGGACAGAAGCACTCTTCAGGCCAGCTTCTTCACCATCCAGAAAATCGAGTGTTTTTACCTGGAAGCCATGGCGCTCGCCCCAGCGGTTGTACATGCGGTACAGCATTTCAGCCCAGTCCTGCGCTTCTGTGCCGCCTGCGCCTGCATGGAAAGTCAGGATGGCATTCTTACTGTCGTATTCACCGGTAAGCAGCGTTGTCAGACGAATTGCTTCCAGATTATTTTTAAATTTTTCCAGCTCTTCCTGTGCTTCCGGCAAAATAGAAAGGTCTTCTGCCTCATCGCCCATTTCTGCCAGCGCCATTGTATCATCAAACTGGCCGCAAAGCTTGTCATAATTTTCTACTTTGCCCTTTAAAGCACTGGTGCGCTGCAAAACTTTCTGGGTGTTTTCCAAATCATCCCAAAATCCCGGGGCAGCGGCCTGCTGTTCCAGCTTCTCGATTTCTTCTTTTGTTTTTTCCAGGCCCAGCGCATCGGCCAAATCGCGGAGTTCCGGCTCCAAATCAGCCAGCGCCTGCTTGATTTCTTCAAATTGCAGCATATTCCTCTACCTCAGCTTCAAATTTTACGGGAGTTCCCGCTAAAGCTGCCTGACAGCAGCTGTTTCAACTCATTAACTTTTTTATTATAGAAGATTTTCTGTAAAAAGTAAATACCCACCAAGAAAGTTTGCCGAATTACACAACCCCATTCCTCTTTTTTCCGTTTTTCTCCGATTAAAAAGGAATCTGCAGGCTCAATGAAGGAGGAAAAAGTGAAGAGGACGCGATATTAAATATTGCGTCCTCTGAAAATATATGAGATTGAATATGGGGAAATCAGGCCTGTGCTTCTTTTTTCTTCAGCTTGTGGTTCTGCCACATGACATAGAGGGGGCCAGCCAGGAAAACAGAAGAATAGCAGCCTGTGACGATGCCAACCATCATAGGCAGAGCAAACGTGGTAACAGAAGAAAGGTTATAAATTGTACCTACAATAAACACCACGGTAACTGCCAGGAAAGTACAAACCGAAGTATTGATAGAACGGGTTAAGGTCTGATTGATACTGGTATCCATCAGCTGTTCATAGCTGACTTTGGGGCCCAGAATGCGGCGGTTCTCACGCACACGGTCATACACCACGATGGTATCGTTCAGAGAGTAACCCAGAATCGTCAGCACCACTGCGATAAAGTTATCATCAATAGGGAATCCAAACACAACAAAAGTAAAGTAAACCATCAGAACGTCGTGCAGCAGCGCAACCACTGCCATAACACCAGCAGCCATACCGCCGATTTTCTTAAAGCGGAACGCTACATAGATTACCAACAGTACGGCTGCCAGTGCAACTGCTACCAGGCACTTGGCAAAGAACTGTGCGCCCATGGTGGGAGGCACGGAACTGGATTGCACTACTTCAAAGGTAGAGTCGGGGTAGGCCTTGGAGAGCTCTGCTGCAATGGCCTTCTGCTCATCCAGAGAAATCCCCTCACTGCCGGAAAGGGAAACTGTCAGGCTTTTGGAGGAAGTAGCCCCAGTCCCTCCAATACCGTCGGTAATGGTAACTGTAACAGAACGCCCGAGAGCATCTTCAACTGCCTGATCCACAGTCTCCTGATTAACATCTCCAGTATAGGAATACTCTACCAGTGCACCGCCGCGGAAATTGATGTCCAGTTCTGCACCGAATAGCAGGTTGCAGAGAAGTCCGATTACAAAAAGCCCCAGAGAAATGCCGAAGAAAATCTTCCGGTGCTGATAGAATTTAATATTGAATTTCTTCATCCTTTCGCACCTCCAAACAGCCACTTGTTGCGGAACACCTTAAAGCGGGACAGCGACTTGGTCATCAACCGGGTAGCAGTTACGCCCATAATAAAGTTGCCAATCACGCCAATCAGCAGGGTGTAGCCGAAGGAATAAATGGAACCAGTGGTGGAAGCA
>DVIY01000100.1 GCA_018710915.1 Candidatus Gallacutalibacter pullistercoris | reverse complement strand
TCTGTCCAATCCATACCTTTTCCTCCGTTACACTATGTTTACCCGTATTATACAGGAATCCCACAGAAAATACCAGCCCCCGGAATGTTTTCCCGTCAAAGGTTCATATAGTGATAGCATCAAAAAGGAGGGAATCGGATTGAAAAAAAAGGCGTTTCTTGTCAACGGCATTATCCTCACCCTCTCGTCTTTGGCGGGAAGGTTTCTGTATATGGGCTTCCGGGTGTGGCTTTCCCAAATGATTGGTGCGGAGGGCATGGGGGCATACCAGCTGATTTTATCCGTATTCCTCCCGGCAGTATCGATTTCCACCGCCGGGGTGAGCCTGACGGTTACCCGGCTGGTTACCAGCGCCATAGGAAAAAAGCAGCCGGGAACTATCCCCTCTGCCGTTGCAAGATGCTGCGGGTTCAGCCTGCTTATGAGTTTTCTGGCCTGCGCGGCCCTGTGGTGCAGTGCAGATTTCCTCTCTGTAAAATTCCTGGGCGGCAACTCCGCCGATGCTTTGCGGATGCTTCTCCCCGGCCTGCCCTTTATGGCGCTCAGCGCCTGTATGCGGGGGTATTTTCTGGCGGTACGGGGGGTTCTCCGTTCGGCAGTCAGTGAATTTGCCGAACAGCTCGCCACCATCTCGCTGACGGTATCCGCCTTTCTGGCCTTTTCCCCCCGCACCATTGCCGATGCCTGCCTGCTCTCCATGCTGGGGGCGACAGTTGGCGAAGCGGTTTCCTGCGGGTGCTCCTTTGTGCTGTACCGGCTCCATGTCCGGCGCTTTAAAAGCTCCCAAAACCGGCCCTGCACCAGCGCAGGGAAGGCCATCCTCCACATCACCCTGCCCAGCACCCTGAGCCATGCCGCCCGGAGCGTCCTTTCCGCCGCCGAAAATCTGCTCATCCCCCTAGGGCTGCGCAAATGCGGGGCTTCGGCCACAGCGGCCCTTGCCCAATATGGGATGCTCCAGGGCATGGTAATGCCCATGCTGTTTTTCCCCTCCTGCTTTTTGGGGGCCTTTGCCTCCCTGCTTATCCCCGAAATGTCGGAATCGCTGGCCGCCGGAAAAAAACGCTCCATCTCTTCCGGGACAGAGCGCTCTTTGCGGATGACACTGTGGTTCTCTATTTTTACGGCCTGTTTCTTTTTTGCCTTTGGGGAGGAATTGGGCGTACTATTCTACCGCAGCCAGGAAGCCGGAAAGCTTCTTCGGATGCTGGCGCCGCTGGTGCCCTTATTATATCTGGACATGGTAACCGACGGCCTGCTAAAAGGCCTTGACCAGCAAATACGCTCTCTGCTCTACAATACGCTGGATACTTCCCTGCGGGTATCTTTGATGGCAGTGCTGCTGCCTGTTCTGGGCTTGAAAGGGTACTTCATTATTCTCTATTCCTGTGGCATTTTAAACGTAACATTAAGCCTTTCCCGATTGCTAAAAACTGCTCATGTACATTTTTCCATTTTCCAGTGGATTCTGTTCCCTCTATTTACAGCGATTATCTGTCTGCTGACCTGGCAATCGCTTTCAATCACCATTTCGTCTTGCTGGTGGAAAATGATTTTGGCTTTGCTTTTCACAGGCTGTGGATATAGTGTTTTTTTATGGCTATTCTTTCATTTCTTACAAAAACGAAAGGGGATATTTTCTCACAGTTCATTGACAAAAGATGCATCACAGGTTTACACTGGAAACAGAAAAAGTGAGATGTTATAAAGTGGTTTTTCGAAAACCCCTATTGTTGAGAAAGGATTTCTATCATGCGTCCCCTGGAACAACTCTGTTTTTTATTTACAATATACAGCTTTTTAGGCTGGCTATGTGAAAGTATCTTCTGTTCATTTTTATTCAAGAAGCTTACCAATCGCGGTTTTTTAAATGGCCCGTTTTGTCCGGTATATGGTGTCGGAGGACTATTGATCACCAGTCTTTTGCATCCATTCACCGGTTATCCTCCACCTGTGGAAATCCCCCTTGTATTTGTTGCGGGAACGATTCTCACGACAATGCTTGAATTCATCACAGGCTGGCTGCTGGAGACCATGTTCCACACCACCTGGTGGGATTATTCCAACAATCGATTCAATTACAAAGGCCGTATCTGCCTACTGAATTCCATCCTGTTTGGACTTTTATGTCTGGTGACGATGCTTTTGCTGCATCCTTTCTTGATTCGTGTTCTCCACATGATTCCCATTTTTTTAAGGCCATGGATATTGATGGCGATTATTCTTTATTTTCTGATCGACACACTATTGACTCTGCACAGCATCCTGACGCTGAACGGTAAGCTCCAGCAATTACAGCAGTTACTGGACGAATGTAAAGCCACTGGCACGCCCCTGAAAGCGGCACACGCTGCTTTATCGGAGTATCTGACAGATAATCCCACTATTCAGAATTTCCGGGAGCGTTTTTCCAAACTTGAAAAAATCTCCCCTTCTCAGCGGCGTCTGCTCCGGGCTTTTCCCACCATGCGCTCACTGCGAAATGCTGAACCGCTTCAATGGTTACAGCAGGAATGGCAACGACGCAGACCAGGAAAAAACATACATAAGTAAAACAAAAAACATCCGCTCCCATAAATGGGGACGGATGTTTTTTGTTGCATATGGAAGAACCATGAGGTGTCCAACCACGCAGAAAGTAAAAGGAGAATTATGATATGATACGTAAGTTATGCATAAACCGATACCCAAGTACCGGGCTGGCCCGCTGCACGGACCAAAGCTTCGCGGACTGCAATGACAGCAATGGTATCCTCGTGAGACACTTTTGGAGTACCATTCAGGAAAAAGTCTGCCATCTCCCGCATAAACGCCATAAAATAATCAGACTGAATTTCTGTACGGAATGTGCCACCTGACTTTTTGTCAATGGTGACAGCAAATGGGCAATCCCAATCATGATGGGAAATAAAAGCTCTGCGTCCGTCTTCGAATTCAATTACACCCGCCGGATGTGCTGCGGTACCTGTATACAGAACACGGGAAGCCTTTGGCCCCATCAATGCAATAATCGGTTCCAGCTGATGAATGGAATACTGCTCCAGCGGCCCAGGGCCTTCGCTGACAATCCCATCTACTTCTTCGGGCTTGATTTGCTCGTACTCCTGTGCAAATCAAAGGGCAGAGGCTGAAAAACACGGAGTGCTGCTCTTTTCTGCAACCGCAAAAATACGGGCGGCAATCTCACGGGTATCGGCAAAGGTCTTATCTACATACACAGGTTTTCCGCTTTTTAAAGCAAGTGCACACAGTTCTTCATGCATCTCGGGATTATCTGGAGAGAGTACATTGATACAATCGCTCTTTTCGATCAATTCTTCGATGCTTTCTACCCGCTGAATGCCATATTTTTCGCACCACTGTTCTGTAGTAAGGCCGCCTTCATTCGGAGAGTCTACTTTAGCATATGCATATTTGACTTCCAGCTCACCGCCGGAAACTTCTTTGAGCCATTCAGGATAATGATTTGCATGGAATTCATCCAGATAATAATCAATGAATCCTACTGTTTTCATGGTTGCTTCCTGTCCTTTCAGAATTCATATGACTGTCATTCTACAATTACGGAACCGGGATTTCCCTGTGCATCTTCACCGGCAACATGGCTCAGTTCCACCTGGGCACCATGTACATAGAATATGCATGCCGGGTCGCTCTGGGGAACAGCCACCGGTACTTTAGACGGTGCAACATCAAAAATGTCGCCCTTAATCTCCCGGTTGTCGCCGTCTTTCAAGGTAACGTAAACATGGTCGAACACTACATTGCGGATATTATCGCCCTGCCCAATCACGCCAGCAGCGTTTTCTGCGGTGCAGACAATATTCTGGAAATAGACATTGCGCACATTCACTTTGTAGTGACGCTGGTTGTAGTCATCGCTGTAATCCACAAATTCTGTGGTCTTGTGCGGAAGGGAGAACACCAAAATCGGTTCACCATTGCCCCACCAGTTTCCGGCACGAACACGGGTATCCAAACGCAGATTGGACACCGTTACATTTTCAACGAGACCGGTTTCGGGAGCAGGCATAATACAGAAAGCACGGTTACTGTCCAGAATCAGGCAGTTAGAAATCGCTACATTCCGTACGATGCTGTGTACATATCCCAAAACAATGGCCTTGGAAAAGCTTCTCAGAATACAATTGGTAACGGTAACATTCTCGCAGGGCTTAGACCAGTTGGTAATGGAAGAAATTGCAATGCAGTCATCTGCGCTGGTAATATTGCAATTGGAAATAATAACATTCCGGCTGGCAGTAATGTGGATACCGTCGTTGTTGGGAACACGGGGATGGCCGATATTGGTAATGCCGTCCACCAGAACACGGTCACATTCTGCAAAAGTCAATGTCCATGAGGAAGCATCCAGAATGGTGATATCCCGTACAGTGACGTGGGTACAGCCATAGAAGAAAATCGGCTGATTCGGACGCCAGGCAAACAGTGCAGTGGATTCTTCTTTCTGCTCGTCATTAAAGCGCTCTGCCAGCTCTTCTGGAAGATTATAGGTTGAAAAATCGAAGAAACTTTTTCCGTTCAGGTCAATGGTTCCTTCACCCGAAATAGTGATATCCTGATGATTCAGTGAATAAAGAAGAGAAAAAGTCTCTCCGAATTCACAATGGACATAACCATTGAAAGTGTAATCTTCGCGGCGCTCGCTGCCCAGCAGCACGGCGCCTTTTTCCAAATACAGGCCAGCCCCCTTCAAATTCAGGCTGACGGTCTTAAAAATGCCCGCTGGAATCACTACAGTGCCTTTTGCAGCATCAGCTGCATCAATTGCTGCTTGAATAGCCGCTGTCTGTGCATTTTCTGCTCCTGCTGCTGCGCCGAAATCCAGAATATTGAATTGGTTTATCATATGGTTTCTCCTCCCAAACCAGACAGCTTCTCCGCCTGGTTTTCTGAAGACCGGCCCCGGCGCACCAAACGCACCGGGGCCGGTTGTATCAAAGATTCAGTTTATTCTGCAGTTGTGCCTTTGGCCATTTCCAGAACGTCGGGGTTGGCCTCCAGATACTCGCTGAACTGCTTGCGGTATTCTTCCAGATAAGCATCCAGACCAGCAGCCTTCGGCTTGGCAATCGCATCATCAATGTTCTCTTCATAAGAAACCATACCGAACTTAATCGGATAGATGGAAGCAATGATTTCAGTCTGCAGGTTGGTCAGCTCACTGGTTACATTGGAGGAATCGAAGATAAAGCCAGCTGCGGGGGAGACAACATAGTTTTCAGATTTGTAATTCACATAATCCAGATATTCATCAGTAGAATCGGCAGAATAGCGCATGTAAGGCATATAACCGGTCATCCAGGTATCCAGCCAGTACAACGGGTTACCATCGTCGCCCAGCACCTGCTCCATCTTATCGTCTCCAACAGCCGTAAAGTACTGGCCTTCTGTGCATAGTGGAACAGATCATGGTTTTCCTGGCTATCATACAGCCAATCAAGGAACATCAAAG
Source organism: Candidatus Gallacutalibacter pullistercoris (assembly GCA_018710915.1). Taxonomy (GTDB): domain Bacteria; phylum Bacillota; class Clostridia; order Oscillospirales; family Acutalibacteraceae; genus Heritagella_A; species Heritagella_A pullistercoris. The sequence goes on along the minus strand of DVIY01000100.1, from coordinate 1,223 downwards.
CAGCTTCGGGATTCTCTGCTGTTGCAGAAACCGCGTTCAGGTTCTGTACATAGGTGTAAATTACGTCAGGTTTATCCGGCTCCATCACAAACCAGTCAGCAGTAACATCTGTAAGATCGCTGTTTTTCATGGTATTGACCGCCTGGTTGGGATCAAAGGTCTGAGAAGGCAGCCACGCACCCAGGTTTGCCTGGTCATATTTCACCTGGGAATCCAGATTCAACACATCAGGATTAATCAGGCCTTGGTCATACATTTTTTTATAAGTATTGGCATCGTTCTTGAATTCTTCGGACTCATAGAAAGAATCCACCGTACCATCCTGACGGATCAGCACAATACCCAGGCTGTTTTCAACATAGAAAGGATAGGTATCATAGGTTCTGTGCAGCCAGTGTGCGGTATCCTGATTCTGATGGAACCAAGTATATGCTTTGACGCCTGTTTCGTCCAAGATATAATCCTGGGACTTTTTCATCAAATCGATCAAGTCATCCACGCTGTCGCTGGGGAACTCGTCATATCCAACTGCTTCCATGACATCGGTTCTAACTGTCATATAAGACATGGTGTTGTCAAAATTATGCCAAGAACAAGGGACTGCATAACGTTCTCCATTATACATGGTTCCCTGCCATTCCAAATCGGTAAAGCGTCCTACCAAATCCGGATAATCATCCAACAGATCCTCCAACGAAATAATAGCGCCCATACCCGCAATAGCCGACAGGTTTTTCACGTCCTGCATAACATGCAGTAATTCAAATTCATCGCCGCCGTTAAGCATCAGATTCAACTTTTCTGAGTAAGAATCCCATGGAATACGCTGTACAGAAACCTCTACAGGTACGCCGTCTTCCTTCAATTTCTCGTTGACTGCCGCAATGCCTTCTTCGTACTCAGTAGGCAAAGTACCGGGTTGTACAATACGAACCGGGTATATCTTCCCCTCTTCATTGCCGCCATCATCGCTGGAACCACTGTCTGAGCTGCATCCTGAAAATGCTGCCAGGCTCATGGAAGCTGCCAACAAGATCGCAAAGATCTTTTTAACCTGTTTCATTAACTTCCTCTCCTTTAAATAAATAGTTTTATTTTGTTCAAGCGGATAAAACTCCGCCAAAACTCTGAAATAATTTCAAATCAGCCCTTAACAGCACCCACAACCATGCCTTTGACAAAGTATTGTTGCAGGAAGGGATACAACAGGATGATGGGACCCA